>DAHVAF010000081.1 GCA_027314765.1 Clostridia bacterium
CCGGCGGGCGGCTGGCCGGCCCCGGCCCTCCGGTAGGCGCCGCAGGCGCCAGACCGCCTTGCCCCGCGTTCGCCAGTCGTCGCCGCTCCCTTCCCGCACCACCCGTCGTCGCCGCTCGCGCCGCAGCGGCCCCGGAGCCGCGCGCGCCGTTGCCCCCCTCCGCCGCTGGTCGGCTGCGTGCCGGCGCTCCGCCGGGCCGCCGCGCCCCGCAAAGGCCCATCATCGCGCGAAACGTTGCCGCCCCGGCGTTTGCCGTGCTCGCGCGCCCGATGCTACACTGAGTCCGACCGTGCGCAGCTGCGGCTCGCTTTGCGTTACCGCGGCGCGCCGGCGAAGGCCCCTGATGCCCGTGCCCGCGCGGCGTGCGGCGCCCGAACGGCGCGCCCGCCCGCCCCGCGGCACGACAGCCCCGCGGTCGCCGAACTTTATCAAGCGGCGCTCGCGGCAGGGGCAGCCTTGAGGAGGAGCTTTCGCATGCTCGACATGCTGCGCCGGATCTTCAACGCCAACGAGCGCGAGATCCGGCGCCTGACGGACCTGGCCCAGGAGGTCGCGGCCTTCGAGCCCGAGATCAAGGCCCTGTCCGACGACGACCTTCGCGCCAAGACACCGGCCTTCCGCGAGCGCCTGGGCAACGGCGAGCCGCTCGACGAGATGCTGCCCGAGGCCTTCGCCGTCGTGCGCGAGGCCGCCCGCCGCGTGCTCGGCCAGCGCCCGTTCGACGTGCAGATCATGGGCGCCGCCGTGCTGCACGAGGGCCGCGTCGCCGAGATGAAGACCGGTGAAGGCAAGACGCTGGTCGCCACCCTGCCGAGCTATCTGAACGCCCTGCCCGGCGACGGCGTGCACGTCGTCACGGTCAACGACTACCTGGCCAGCTTCCACAGCGAGTGGATGGGGCAGGTCCACCGTTTCCTCGGCCTGCAGGTCGGCCTGATCGTCCACGGCCTGGACGGGCCGACCCGGCAGCGCTCCTACCGCGCCGACATCACCTACGGCACGAACAACGAGTTCGGCTTCGACTACCTGCGCGACAACATGGTGATCTACGCCCACGACCTGGTGCAGCGGCCCCTGAACTTCGCCATCGTCGACGAGGTCGACTCGATCCTGATCGACGAGGCGCGCACGCCGCTGATCATCTCCGGCATGTCCGACAAGCCGACCGAGCTCTACTACAAGTTCGCGCGCCTGGTCGAGAACCTCAAGGTCGAGGACGACTTCACCTTCGACGAAAAGCTGCACACGGCCGCGCCCACCGAGGAGGGCGTGGACAAGGTCGAGCGGGCCCTCGGCGTCGACAGCCTCTTCTCCCCCGAGAACATGGACCTGACCCACTACCTGGAGAACGCCCTCAAGGCCAGGGCCCTGATGCACCTCGACCGCGACTACATCGTCAAGGACGGCGAGGTCATCATCGTCGACGAGTTCACCGGCCGCCTGATGTTCGGCCGGCGCTACTCGGACGGCCTCCACCAGGCCATCGAGGCCAAGGAGAACGTCAAGATCGCCCAGGACAGCCAGACCCTGGCGACGATCACGTTCCAGAACTACTTCCGCCTTTACAAGAAGCTGGCCGGCATGACCGGCACCGCGGCGACCGAAGAGGAAGAGCTCCAGAAGATCTACAAGCTCGACGTCGTCGTGATCCCGACAAACCTGCCGATGATCCGCGACGACCTGTCCGACGTGGTCTATAAGACGGAGGCCGCCAAGTACCGGGCCGTCGTCGAGGACATCCGCAGCCGCAACGACAAGGGCCAGCCGATCCTGGTCGGCACGGTGTCGGTGGAAAAGAGCGAGCGCCTCTCGCGCCAGCTCGAGCGCACCGGCATCCGGCACCAGGTGCTGAACGCAAAGTTCCACGAGAAGGAAGCCGAGATCATCGCCCAGGCCGGCCGCAAGGGCGCGGTGACGATTGCCACGAACATGGCCGGCCGCGGCACGGACATCGTCCTGGGCGGCAACCCCGAGCACCTCGCCAAGGAGCGGCTGCGCCAGGAGGGCCACGCGCCCGAGGTCATCGCCGCCGCCTCCGAGAGCGGCCCGATCCCGGACGAGATCGAGCCCGTTCGCGCGCGCTTCCGCGCGCTGATCGCCGAGCTCAGAAAGCAGACGGATGCCGAGCACGAGGAGGTCGTCCAGGCCGGAGGCCTGCACATCATCGGCACCGAGCGGCACGAGAGCCGGCGCATCGATAACCAGTTGCGCGGCCGCGCCGGCCGCCAGGGCGACCCCGGCTCGTCGCGCTTCTACCTGGCCCTGGACGACGACCTGATGCGGCTCTTCGGCTCCGATCGGATCCGCGGCATCCTCGACCGCCTCGGCGTCGAGGAGGATGAGCCGATCGAGCACGGCCTGATCTCGCGGGCGATCGAGGAGGCCCAGCGCAAGGTCGAGTCCCGGAACTTCGAGATGCGGAAGCGCGTTCTCGACTACGACGACGTCATGAACCAGCAGCGCGAGGTGATCTACCGCCAGCGGCGCGAGGTGCTGGCCCACGAGGACCTGCGCCCCGTCATCGCCGAGATGGTCGACAAGGTCATCAGCGCCCTGGTGGACGACCACTGCCCCGGCAGCGAGGAGGACCCCGAGGCCTGGGACATCGCCGGCCTGCATGAGGCGGCGTTGGCCACCTTCGGCGCCGCCCCGGACATCGAGGAGCTGAAGGGCGCCGGGCGCAACGCCGTCGCGTCCCTGATCGGCGAGGCCGCCCAGGAGTCCTACGCCAAGAAGGAGGCCACGATCGGCTCGCCGACCATGCGCGAGCTGGAGCGGGTGATCCTTCTGCGCATCGTCGACCAGAAGTGGATCGAGCACCTCGATTCGATGGACGATCTGCGCGAGGGCATCAACCTGCGCGGCTACGGCCAGCAGGACCCGCTCGTCCAGTACAAGATCGAGGCCTACGACATGTTCAACGAGATGATCGAGCACGTGCAGGACGACGCCGTCAAGGTGCTCTTCCGCATCGAGGTCGTGCGCCAGCCGGCCGAGCAGCCGGCCGCGCAGCCCGAGGTCCCCGCGATCCTGCAGCGCCGCCAGGTCGCCCGCGGCGTCGTGGCCTCGCACGAGACGCCGATGGCCGCCGCCGTCGGCGGGGCGCCTGCTGCGGCACCCGTCGCCGCCGCGGCGGGCGGCGGGGGCATCGCCAGGGTGGCGAGCGCGCCGCGGATGGCGGTCGCTCAAGGCGCGGCAACTGCCTCCGGCAGGCCTGCCGCCGTCCCTGGCTCCGGGGCCGGCGCGCCACCCAAGCCGCAGCCGGTGCGCGTGGCCAAGGTGGGCCGCAACGACCCGTGCCCGTGCGGCAGCGGCAAGAAATATAAGCACTGCTGCGGCAAGTAGCCGCGTCAGGAACCAAGCCGGGGTCCCCGCCGAGGCGGAGCCTCGGTGGGGTGGCAGGCACTGCTGCGGCAAGTGGCCGCATCGGGAACCAAACCGGGGTCCCCGCCGAGATGGAGCCTCGGTGGGGTGGCGGGCACTGCTGCGGCAAGTGGCCGCGTCCGCGTTTCGCCGCCAGCAAGGCGGCGGTCGCCGCGGTGAGATTAGGCGGGAGGCACCGTAAGCATGCAATGGGATGACGTCCGCCGGGAGCTCGCGCAACGCAAGGCGAAGGTCTCCGAGATTCGGGGGTCTCTTTGACCCCGCCCGCCGGCAGGCCGACATTGCGGCCCTGGAGGTGCGCGCGGCCGCGCCGGACTTCTGGGGCGACCCGGAGGCGGCGCGCGCCGTCCTGAAGCGCGTCCAGGAGCTGCGCGCCCCGCTGGATGCCCTGGCGGCCGGCGAGAGCCGCCTCGGCGACGTGGAGGCCCTGACGGAGATGGCATCCGAGGCGCCCGACGACCCCGACCTGGCGGCCGAGGCGGAGCGCCTGCTGCCGGAGTTGGACCGCGCGCTCCACGACATCGAGGTCGCGGTGCTGCTCAACGGGCCGCATGACGGCGGCGACGCCATCCTCAACGTGCACCCCGGCGCCGGCGGCACGGAGTCGCAGGACTGGGCCCAGATGCTGCTGCGCATGTATATGCGCTGGGCGGAGCGGAAGGGCCTCACCGTGGACATCCTGGACTGGCTGGCCGGCGAGGAGGCGGGCATCAAGAGCGCCACGCTCGCCGTGCGCGGCCCGTGGGCCTACGGCCTCCTGCAGGCGGAGAAGGGCGTCCACCGCCTCGTGCGCATCTCGCCCTTCGACGCCTCCGGCCGCCGCCACACCTCGTTCGCCTCCGTCGACGTGTGGCCCGACATCCCCGAGGCGGAGATCGAGATCCGCCCCGACGACCTGCGCATCGACGTCTACCGCAGCAGCGGCGCCGGCGGCCAGCACGTCAACAAGACCGAGTCGGCGGTGCGCATCACCCACCTGCCGACCGGCATCGTCGCCTCGTGCCAGAACGAGCGCAGCCAGCACAGCAACCGCGAGTCCGCCATGACCATCCTGCGCGCCCGCCTGGCCGAGCGCCGTGAAGCGGAGAAGGAGCGCGAGCAGGCGGCGGCCCGCGGCATCGCGGGCGAGATCGCCTTCGGCAGCCAAATCCGCTCGTACGTCCTGCACCCGTACACCATGGTCAAGGACCACCGCACGGACGCGGAGACGGGCAACGTGCAGGCGGTCCTGGACGGCGACATCGACGCGTTCATCGACGCCTACCTGGCGCAGAAGGCGCGCGACAGGGCCCTCGCCGCGGCGAGCCGGGGCGCCGGCGCTTGACCGCGAGACCCGGCGGCGACCGCATCTGGCTCTTCGGAGTCCCCATCGACCGCGTGACGCGGCAGCAGGCGCTGACGCGGGCCGAGGCCTGGCTCGGTGGCGGCGCCTGCCGCCTGGTGTTCACGCCGAACCCGGAGATTATCATGGCTGCGCGGCGCGACACGGACCTGCGGCGCGTCCTGGCGGGCGCGGACCTCAGCTTGGCGGACGGCGTCGGCGTGGCGTGGGCGGCGTCGCGGTGCGGCCGGCCGGTGCCCGAGCGGGTCCCGGGCGTGGACTTCGCGGGCGACGTGCTGGCCCTGGCGGCGGCGCGTGATCTCCCCACCTACCTTCTCGGCACCCGCAGCGCGGTTGTGGCGCGCGCCGCAGATGCGGCGCGCTCTCAACATCCGCGGCTTCGCGTTGCGGGGTGGCATGACGGATACTTTCCGTGGGAGCGGGCACCCGAGGTGGCGGACGCCGTCCGGGCGAGCGGGGCCCGCCTCCTGCTGGTGGGGATGGGGGCGCCGCGCGAGCAGCGCTTTCTGGCCCAGCAGCGGGAGCGTCTGGCGGGTGTGGAGTTGGCGCTGGCCGCCGGTGGCACGCTGGAGGTGCTGGGGGGAGCCGCCCGCCTGGCGCCGGCCGCCGTGCGGCGCGCCGGGCTGGAGTGGCTGTGGCGGCTTGTGCGCGAGCCCTCGCGGCTGCGGCGGCAGATGGCCCTGCCCGCGTTCGCCTGGGCGATCTTGACCGCGCGGGCGCCCCTTTGGGATGATGCGGAAGGCCCGTAGCGTCGCCGGAGATGCGAGGATCGGGGTGGTGGGGCTGAGCAAGGCGCTCGGCCGGGCGCTGGTGGCCCACATCGCGCTGGGCATGCTGGCCGGCCTGCCGCCGCTCGTGCAGCGGGCGCGGATCGAGACGGCGGACAAGACCGTCGACCTGGTCGCCGACCAGGCCGACTTCACGGCCCTGGCCCAGTCCGTGGGTGCCAACCCGGTGAGCTACCTCCGGCAGCTGCACGCGGCCGGCATCACCTCGCTGGGCGTGGCCGAGGACACGCTCCTCACCCTGCAGGCGGAGGGGTACGCCCAGTTCTGGAGCGGCGCCGACCTGCAGGCGACGGCGGCGCTCGGCCCCCTGCCCGGGCCCTTCGCGGGGAAGACCGTCCAGCCCAACGACACGTACGTGGAAGCGCAGAGCCCCAGCCTTGGCCGGTGGCTGACCACGAGCCTGGAGCAGCGGCTGCCGGCGGGCGCCGTCAGCGTGTGGTCGGCGGCGAGCCCCACGGTGCTGGCGGTGGCGGAGCCGGCGGCCGAGATGCAGGGCCTGGGCCTCGGCTTCCGGCCGGGGCGGCTGCAGGCCCTGGCGGCGCTGGGCTTCGACATCATCCCGCGACTGGCGGCCGACCCGTTGGAGACCCCGGCGGCCATCACGGCCACGATCCGCCAGGTGGCGGCGGCCGTGCCCGTCCACACGGTCATCTTCGCGGGCGGCGCCGTGACCGGCTATCCGAGCCACCTGGCGACCACCGAGGCCGCCCTGCGCGCGGTGGGTTGGAACGTCGGCGCCATCGAGACCGTGCAGCAGCTCGGCAACGTGGACCAGTACGGGCTGAGCACGCTGGTCGCCGGCCGGCCGGCCCACGTCGTGCGCGTGTACAGCCTGCCGGCCTTCGTGCTGGAGAAGCAGACCTGGCCGCAGGCCGAGCAGACGATCATGGACGGCGTGACGGGCCGGAACCTGCGCGTCGTCTACCTGCATCCCTACACGGCCGCCACCGATCCCGGCAACGTGCTGGCGGACAACCTGCAGCGGTGGGGCGCGCTGGCGCAGCGTCTGCAGGGCGTTGGCTTCCAGCTGGGAACGCCGACCGCGTTTCCGTCGGTGCGGGTGCAGGATCGCTACCTGATCCTCCTGAACGTGGCCGTGTGGGCCGCCACGCTGTGGCTGCTGACGCTGCTGTGGCCGCGCATCAAGCGTGACGGCTGGGCCTGGCTGCTCGTGGGCGCCGTGCTGGCGGCCGGCGCCAGCGTGGCCAAGTCCTCCCTGGCCGCGGAGGGCGGGGCGTTGCTGGCCGCCGTGGTCTTTCCCACCCTGGCGGCGTGGTATGCCGCCCGCGTGTGGGACAGGCTGGACGGCGTCGTGCGGCGGCTGGCCGTCTGGCGGGAGGCCCTGGTCACCACCGTGGGCACCGCCCTGATCGCCGGGATCGGCGCCTACCTGCTCTCGGCCATGCTGTCCAGCACCGCCTACATGCAGGAGTGGCAGTACTTCCGCGGCGTGAAGGTGTCGTACGTGCTGCCGCCGGTCCTCACGGCGGTGGTGTTCCTGGCGGCGGTGGGCGTCAGCGGCCTGCGCAAGCGGGGGGAGACGGCGCCGCTCGGCCGCGAGCTGGCCACGCTGGCGCGCAGCTTCATTCGCGGCGAGAACCTGGCGGCGCTGGCCCTGCTGCTGGGCGGCACCGCGTATTACGTGCTGCGAAGCGGCAACGTCTCGACCGTGCTCGCCTTCGAGGCGACGGGGCGCCACCTGCTGGACCGGCTGCTCGTGTACCGCCCGCGCACGAAGGAGTTTCTGATCGGCTACCCGAGCATGTTCCTGGCCGTGTGGCTCGCCTCGCGGCGGCGCGCCGGATGGTTCTGGATCTTCCTGCTGGCCGCCAGCACCGGCCTCGTGTCGATGGTGAACTCGTTCGAGCACATCCGCACGCCGCTGCTGAACTCCGCCCTGAGCGTCGTGTACGGGCTGATCCTGGGCGCCGTGATCGGGTCGGTCGTGCTGCTTGTCGCCGACGTGGTGGCCGATGCCCTGGGCTGGGGCCGGACGCCCGCGCCAGCGGGGGCGCTGGCCGGTGCGGGCGGCTGCGTCGCTGGCGGCCCAGCCCGGGGCCCAGGTGATCGCGCACCCGCGGGAGACGACGGCCCAGGGCTGGGCCGGTCGGGCGGCTCCGTTCGCGGCGGGAGCGGCGGCGCCGAGCGCACGTCCGCCGGCGGGCGACTGGTGCGCGAGCCCGCCGAGTCCGATGCGAGCCGCAGCGGGCGCGAGGCGAGTCGCGACAGGCCCACACGCGATCGGGGCCGGTCCGGCGGCCCGGGCGGCGGGCGCGGGGCGAGTGGCGATGCGCCTACCCGGGAGCGGGGCCAGTCCGGCGGCCCGGGCGGCGGGCGCGCGGGGGGCGGCGATGCGCCCACACGCGAGCGGGGCCAGTCCGGC
>DAHVAF010000083.1 GCA_027314765.1 Clostridia bacterium
GAGGTGGCGCCGTGAGGCGATCTGCGCCGGCTCGCTCCTCCGTACGCGGCGGCGACGCGGCTGGGCTGGCGCTGGCTGGTCGACCGCGAGGCGGCGCCGTGACGCGACCTGCGCCGGCTCGCTCCTCCGTACGCGGCGGCGACGCGGCTGGGCCGGCGCTGGCTGGTCGACCGCGAGGCGGCGCCGTGAGGCGACCTGCGCCAGCTCGCTCCTCCGTATGCGGCGGCAGCCGCGGGGCGCTGGCTCCCCAGGGTGCCGGGGCGGCCGCCGGCTCCGGGCGGAACCTCGGGGAGGCCTGATCACCCGTGCTCGGGCGCCTCTTTCATCCGCGGACGGTGGCGGTCATCGGCGCGTCGGACCGCCGGGTCAACTGGGGTAGCCGCGCCCTCGCGACCATGGTGGAGGCCGGTTTCCCCGGGCGACTCTTTGGCGTGAACCCGACGGCGCCACCAGGACCCCGCAACGGCTTCACGATGGTGCCGCACCTGGACGCGGTCCCCGGCGAGATCGACGCCGTCCTGATCTCCGTCGGACGCGAGATGGCGGTGGCGGCCGTCCGGGACTGCGCGGCCAGGGGCGTTGGCGGCGCCGTGCTCATTGCGTCGGGCTTCGGCGAGCTTGGGCCGGCGGGGCGCCGGCTTGAGGCCGAGCTGCTGGCCGCTGCCGGGGCCGGCGGGGTGCGGCTGGTCGGCCCCAATTCCTTCGGCATGTGCCACGCGGCCGGGCGGGTCTACTTCGGTCGCCGCCTGTTCGCGCCCGGGCCCGTGGCCCTGCTCACGCAGTCGGGCAACGTCACGCTCGCGCTCGCCCAGGCGGCCGAGCGGGCGGGTCTCGGACTGTCCGCCTACGTCGGAGTCGGCAACCAGATCGACGTCGGCTTCGGCGAGCTGCTGGAGTGGTTTGCCGAAGACTGCGCCACATCGACCGTGGCCATGTATGTCGAGGGGCTGCCGCCGGGCCAGAGCCAAGCCTTCCTCGCCGGCCTGGCGGCCTGCCGGCGGCGGGGCAAGCCGGTGATCGTGCTGAAGGCCGGCCGCTCGCGCCACGGGGCCGCCACGGCGGCGACCCACACCGGCGCGCTGGCCAGCGACGACCGCGTGTGGCGGGCGGCGCTGGAGGGGTTCGGGGCCACCCGCGTGGATTCGGTGGAGGCCCTGGCCGACGCGGCGCTCTGCGCCGTCCGGGTGCGGCCGCACGCCGGGCGCGTGCTGGTGGTCACCGACGGCGGCGGCGACTCGGTCCTCGCCGTGGACGCCCTCGACCGCGAGGGCCTGAAGCTGGCGAGCCTCAGCGAACCGACGCAGGCGGCCCTCGCCCCCCTCCTGCCCCCGCTGGCGCCTCGCCACCAGGGGCTGAACCCGCTGACCCTCGACACGCCCGGGGGCCTGCAGGACGCCCCACGGCTGCTTTCCGACGTGGTGGCCGCCGTGGCCGGCGACCCGGGCGTCGACGCCGTGGTCGTGGGCGGGAACTTCGGCAGCGTCGGGGCGCACCGCGAGGATGAGCTGGCGGCGGCCGCGCGGCTGGCCGAGCTCGCAGGGAGCGGCCTGCGGCTGCTGGTCCAGGCCCGCCGCCCCGAGGAGGAGCCGATTCAGCGCCTGCGTGATGCCGGTGTGCCCGTGTTCGCGTCCATGGATCGCCTGGTGCGGGCCCTGGCGACGCGCCGCCTGGATGTGCCCGCATCCGGCTTGCCTCGAGCCGCGCCCGCCGGAAGGCTGCTGCCGCCCCCCGAGGCCGCCCGCCTCCTCGCGTCCGCGGGGCTGGCCTGCCCACCCATGACGCTCGTGCATGACCCGAGCCAGGTCGCGGCCGTCGCGACGCCCGCCTGCCTCAAGGTGTGGCGGGTCGACCTTCTGCACAAGTCGGAGTCCGGCGGCGTCCGCCTCGGGCTCATGACGGCCGAAGCCGTGGCCGCGGCCGCCGCCGACCTCTGGGCGCGGTTCCCCGGCGCGCCCCTGCTGGTCATGCCCATGCTGGCGCCGGGGTTTGAGATCCTGCTCGGCCTGAGCTGGGACCCCACCTTCGGTCCCGTCCTCGCGGTCGGCCGGGGCGGCATCTGGGCCGAGGTGGAGGATGACGTGGCGGTGCTCCCCGCCCGCATGGCGACGCCCGAGGCGGTCGCCAGGTGCGTCCGCGGGCTCCGCTGCTACCCCATGCTGGCCGGCGGACGCGGCCAGCCGCCCCTGGACCTGGATGCCCTGCATGCCGCCCTGCTGGCCCTGACCACCGTGGCCGAGCGCCACCCCGGCATTACCGCCGACCTCAACCCGGTGATGGTCTACGAGCACGGCCTCGGCGTCGCCGACGCGCGGATCCTGCTCCCGAGCGAAGGGGAGGGTGGTTGACATGCCGCTGCGCGAGGAGCTCCGCGGGCGGATCCTGGTGCTGACGATGGACCGCCCCGAGGCCATGAACGCCATCGACCCGGAGATGGGCCAGCAGCTGGTGGCTGCTCTCACCCGGATCGACGAGGATCCCGACATCTGGGTGGGCGTCATCACCGGCGCGGGGCAGCGCGCGTTCTCGGCCGGCGCCGACCTGAAGCGCATGCACGGCGGGGGCGCCCCGGCCGCCTTCAGCCCCTGGCGCGCCCGCCGCTACGACAGCGACATGAAGGTCAGCAAGCCCCTGATCGCCGCCATCAACGGCTATTGCCTGGCCGGCGCCCTGGAGCTGGCGCTCTTCTGCGACCTGCGCATCTGCGCCGAGCACGCCCAGCTCGGCTGCCCCGAGGTCAGGTGGAGCATCCTCCACGGCTACGGCGCCGTGCGCCTGCCCCGCATGCTCCCCCGGGCCGTCGCCATGAAGATGCTGCTGACCGGGGAGTTCATCGACGCCCACGAGGCGCTCCGGGTGGGCCTGGTGAGCGATGTCGTCCCCGCCGGTCAGGTGATGCCGCGCGCCCTCTCGCTTGCGGAGCGGATCTGCGCCAACGGCCCCATCGCCGTCCGCATGACCAAGGAGCTCGCCTGGATGGGGGAGAACGCGCGCACCGAGGACGGCCTCCGCCTCTACCAGATGTACAACCGGGCCGTGCACGAGACCCACGACGCCCAGGAAGGGGTGCGGGCCTTCGCCGAGAAGCGGCCGCCGCGCTTCGAAAACCGGTGAGGACCGGGCGCCCGACCGTGGTATCCCGCCCACCCGGGGCGGCCGCCCGCAGCGCCATGGTCGCCGCGACGGACGTCGCGGCACGAATGCATCCGCCGGATCGGCACGGCACCGCGACCCTGGTGTGACCGCAGGGAACGGCGACCCGGCGGCGAGGTTGCCGCAGGAACGGGGCCGCGCCCGCTGAAATCGCCCCCGGGAGGGATGCCCCAATGCCCGCAGCCGATGACCGCGACGTGTTCGTCCTCGACGGCTGCCGCACCGCCATCGGCACGTTCGGCGGCAGCCTTGCGGAGCAAGCCCCGTCCGACACGGGCGCCGCGGTCGTGCGCGAAGCCATGCGCCGCTCGGGCGTGGCGCCGGATCAGGTCGAGGACGTGATCATGGGCTGCGTCGGCCAGGTGGCCGAGACGGCCTACCTCGCGCGCGTGTGCGCCATCAGGGCCGGCCTGCCAGAGGACAGCAACGCCTACACCGTCAACCGCCTCTGCAGCAGCGGCCTGCAGGCCATCGTCACCGGCAGCCAGGCCATCCGCGCCGGCGACGCCGACGTGGTGGTGGCGGGCGGCGCCGAGTGCATGAGCGGCATGCCGTTCTACCTGCGCCAGGCCCGCTGGGGGCAGATGCGCCTCGGCGACGGCAAGGTCGAGGACGGCCTGATGACCATGCTGAGCGACCCGTTCGGCCACGGGCACATGGGTATCACGGCCGAGGCGGTGGCGGAGAAGTACGGCGTCCCGCGCGAGCAGCAGGACCGCTTCGCCCTGGAGTCGCAGCGGCGCGCCGTGGCCGCGATCGACGCCGGCACTTTTGCGGAGGAGATCCTGCCGATGCAGGTCCCGGGCAAGCGACGGGGTGAAACCGAGACCTTCGCCGTCGACGAGCACCCGCGGCGCGACACCAATCTGGCGGCGCTTGCGCGCCTCCGTCCGACCTTCAAGGCCAACGGCACGGTGACGGCGGGGAACTCGTCGGGGATCAACGACGGCGCGGCCGCCGTGGTCCTGGCCTCCGGGAAGGCCCTGAAGGCCAACGGCTGGAAGCCGCGCATGCGCTTCGTCGGCTTCGGGATGGCCGGTATCGACCCCCTGTACATGGGCTACGCGCCGACCTTCGCCATTCCCAAGGCCCTGAAGCGCACGGGCCTGCGGCTGGAGGACATGGACGTCGTCGAGCTGAACGAGGCCTTCGCCTCGCAGGCCGTGGCCGTGATCCGCGACACGGGCCTGGACCCGGCGCGCACCAACCCCAACGGCGGCGCGATCGCCCTGGGCCACCCGGTCGGCGCGACGGCGTGCATGCTGGTGGTCAAGGCCATGTACCACCTCGCGCACACGGGCGGGAGGCGGGCCCTGGTGACCATGTGCATCGGCGGCGGCCAGGGGCTCGCGGCCGTGTTCGAGGCGGCCGCCACCGTCTAGATGTGGGTGGGCCAGCGACGGCGGCCGTGGAGCGCGCGCAGAACCTCGACCAGATTGTCGCGCACACGGTATGGCGTCACGTACGGAGTTGAATGGACCACGAGCTCCCGCGTTCCGGGGATTCTTCCTGAACGACCCGCCTCGGGGTGGCGCGCCAGGAGTTCGGCTGCGGCAAGCAGTCGGCGCACGGTGTCGATGGTGGCGCCCGGGTCGTCGCGGGCAATGTGCCGCTCGACCTCGTCCAGGTCAGCGAGAGCGAGGTTGCTCAGTACGACGCGCACGCTTGGCCTCCCACGCGGCTCGGACTTCTTCGATGTCGACCAGATCACCGCGATCGGCGGCCGCGATGCCGTCGATGATCGCCTGGACCTGCGAGCGCTGCACGTCGGCGTACTCGGAGATGGCCTGCGACGCCAGGTAGCCGAGCGACCGGTCCGTCGCCTCGGCCAGAGCATCGAGGCCCTCCTTCACCTCGACATTCAGGCGGATTGTCAGCGTCACACTCTTGCCCATCCGTTCACCTCCATGGCGAGTGCACCTGAACACAGTGTGAGCAGGTCGCGCACACAGTGACCATCCTCGATGGTCCGCAAGCCTGGTCGGGGGCGGGATATCCCGGCGCCGCCGCCGGGATATCCCGCGACCCCGCCCTCGGCGTCTACACCTACCCCGCGGCGGAGCGTCCGGCGACCCTCTGGCGGCTGCTGGCGGACAGCGCGGCGCGGTGGCCGCACCGGGTGGCGCTGACGAATGGTGCGGTGACCTACGGCGCCCTTGTGGAGCGGGCGGAGGCCGTGGCGGCGGCGTGGCATGCGGCGGGCGTCGGGGCCGGGGACCGCGTGGCCATCCTCGCCGCCAACGGGGTGCCGTTCGTCGTGGCCTTTTTCGCGGCGCAGCGCCTGGGGGCCGTGGCCGTCTGCCTCAACACGAAGCTGGCGGCGCCGGAGCTGGCGTGGCAGGTGGGCGACTGCGCAGCGGGCGCCATCGTCGTCGAGTGCGAGTTCGTGGACAAGGCGCCGCGCCTGCCGCTGACCTGGATGGCGGAGGACCTGCCGCGGGGCGACCCGGGGCACCTGCCCCCGCCCGGCGATGGCTCCGTCATCCTGTACACGTCCGGCACCACGGGCCGGCCCAAGGGCTGCGTCCTCACGGGGTTCAACCTGGGGCACACCGTCGTGTCGTACGCGCGCTGCTTCGCGCTCGGTCCGGACGACCGCACGCTGATCGCCGTCCCGATCTTCCATGTGACGGGGCTCGCCGCCCAGCTGCTGACGCTGCTGTATGTCGGCGGCTCGTGCGCCCTGCTGCCGCGCTTCTCGGCCGCTGAGGCGCTGGAGTGGCTCGTCCGCCAGCGGATTACGCACATGCTCTCCGTGCCGACGGTGTACGCGATGCTCGTGGACCTGCCCGATCGCGGCGATGCGGATCTCTCGGCCTGGCGGATCGGCGCCTACGGCGGGGCGGCCATGCCGGCGGCGGTGATCGGGGACCTGCGGCGGTGGCTGCCGGGGCTGGACCTGCGCAACACCTACGGCCTCACGGAGGTCGCCTCGCCGGCCGTCATCGCGCCGCCGGGGCCGGACCCCGACACCGTGGGCCTGCCCGTCCCGGTGGGGGAGTGCCGTCTCGGCGCCGACGACGAGCTGCTGATCCGGGGGCCCATGGTCACCCCCGGCTACTGGGGCCGGGGCGCCTCCACGGAGGACGGGTGGCTGCGCACGGGGGATGTGGCCGCCATTCGGGGCAGCCGCGTCGCCATCCGGGACCGCCTGAAGGACATGATCAACCGGGGCGGCGAGAAGGTGCACTGCCTGGAGGTCGAGGACGCCCTCTGCAGCCACCCCGCCGTGCTGGAGGCGGCTGTCGTCGGGATCCCCGACCGGGTCTACGGGGAGCGGGTGGTGGCGTTCGTGGTGCCGCGCGCCCGCGCGGCACCAGAGCCGGATGCCCTGCGGCGGCATGTGGCTGCGCGCCTCGCCCGCTACAAGGTGCCCGAGCGGATCACGCTGCTCCCGGAGTTGCCGCGCAACGCCAGCGGCAAGGTGGAGAAGGGCCGGCTGCGCTCCTAGGTGGACTGGCCGCCGCCGCGAAGACGGCGCTCCTTTAGGGCTTGCTCGGCCTGCCGCAGGGCGGCCCCGTCGGCGGCAAACAGAGTCATGACGTCGCCGGGCCGGAGCGGGGCGCCGCCGGAGGGGACGGTCGTCCGCGAGCCGCGCCGGACGCTGACCAGCAGGGTCCCGACGGGTGGGTCCGGCGCGGGGACGGCCGCGGGTACGCCGGGAGGCGGGACCACGTCGCGGAATGGGCCCCCGGGCGGCCTCCTCGGCGCCAAAGCGCCCGCTCGGCAGGATTCGCTCGGCCTCGATGAGCTGGCGGGGGTCGCTTGCGTAGGGCCGGACCCGGTCGCCGGCAGGCAGCCGCGTGTGGCCGCGAACGGCGATTTCGGCGTCGCCGCGCGTGACGGTCACCAGGACCCCGCCGCGCGGCAGCCGGAAGCCGAGATCGGCCACAGGCACGCCGCCCTCCGCGGGCCAGCCGTTTGGCCAGCTGCACCTCGCGGAAGCGGCCGCCGCGCCGCCCGACGCGGGGGCCGCCCCAGTTCGCCCTGGCGGCGCGTCTCGATCGTCGCCACCGTCTGGCGGTAGTACGCGGCCAGCACGCTCTCCCGGGGGACCACGCCGACCCCCCCGGCGCGAGCGGGGCCCGTCACCACGGGCAGGAGGGTCACTCCGTCAACTTCGTCAACGCCAAAGCGGCGCATGGCGTCGTCCAGGGAGGCGCTGGGCGTGAGGGCGGGCACATCGCGCCGGGCCATCTCGCCGACGTCGGGCTGCGGGCCGCTCCGGCCGACCGTCTCAAAGACGCGCGCGCCGTCGAGGGTTCCGACCAGCTGGCCACTCGAGCCCCCGCCAGCGGGAGGCGGCCGCGGCGGGACCCGACGCGGGCTCGGAGCTGCTCTCCGTACTCACTCCATTACTCTGAACCTGTCAGGGCGCTGAAGAACCCTTCCCAGTATCGCGGAGCGTCAACGCCCTGGTAGGCCTGGACGTTGGGGGGCGGCGCCTCGGCCCGCCGGTCGGGGACCGAGGCTCCGTAGGCCAGCCCCCGGGCGATGTCCACCCGCACGTGGGTGGGCTCCCATGTGAAGATCTCCGGATGGCGCGCGG
>DAHVAF010000087.1 GCA_027314765.1 Clostridia bacterium
AGAGCGGATCGCGCGCCAAGGTCGCCTAGCAGCTTCTCCTAGGTCCGGGATGCTGTAGCGAGGGGCACAGGCCCCGATGACCGAGAGCCCGGAAGCGGAGACGGTGCGCAGGTTACCAGATGTCATACAATAACCTGACCCGATCCGATCAGATTATTGTTTGCCGGGCTCTTAGCCAGATCGTCCACCCGCTCCGGAACCGTTGGGCGGCGCGGGACCACCGGGCCGCGCGGCCCTTGGCTCACAGCAGGATGCGCGTCTTGGCCAGAACAGCCGCCACGACTGCAGCCGGCACGCTCTCGATCCTGCTCGCGCCCCTGGCCCGCCAGTCCACGGATCGCAGGTGGTCAGCGAGCACCACACCGCTCACCTCGCCGCCGGGCGACAAGGGCGTTTCGAACGGATAGCCCTTGACCTGACTGGTCACCGGGCAGACCAGCGCCATACCAGACCGCCCATTGTAATTCTGCGGGGAAAGGACCAGCGCCGGGCGCCAGCCGTGCTGCTCATGACCCGCCTGCGGGGTGAAGTTCAGCCGCACGAGGTCGCCTCGCGCGGGAACGAAGGGCTCGTGCGCGCCTACCACTGCTCGCGCCCGGCTGGACGACCCCACGGTGTCTCGTCATGAAGGTTCTCAGGCGTGATGGCATCAACGAGATCCTCCAGCGTCAACTCTACCGGGTGCACAACCAAGTCGCCGTCCACCACCTGCAACTCCACGAGACCACCGTCGTCCAGACCGAGATCGTCTGCGACTGTCCGGGGAATCCTGAGGCCGAGACTGTGTCCCCACCGCGAGATGCGGGCCCGCAAGACGCTCAACTCCCCTCAAGATGTATATACAACGTATATCCAGTAGGTCAAGCCTTCCCCTTCCCTCAACATCCAAAGGGAGGGCCGCCCGTGGAAGCACAGGCGGCCCTTTGCCTCGATGCACTGAAACTGGTGGAGGTGGGGAGGAGCCGCCGATACCCGCCGGCGCTCGCCCCGCGCCCCGAAATCCTTTATATCATACGACTTCCAGGCATCGCCGCCGCCCGGAGGTGGTCACAACGGGTCACGAACTCCGCCGGCCGTCCAGGACCCGGCCGATCATCTCCGCCGCCTCCAGGTGCTGGTCCGGCAGCACGTGGGCGCATGTCGGCAGCGTGATAGCCACGCCTCTGTGGCCGAGCCGCTGGGAGACCTCCTTCACGCTCCGCCCCTGCCGCAGCAGGATGGTCGCGTGGGTGTGCCGCAGGTCGCGCGGGTCAGGCGGCGGCAGGCAGACGGTCCACTCCGCCCGCCGCACGGTGGCCGCGATGAGCTCGGTGGCCTCCTCGCCGGGCTGCAGCTCGGTCACGCCTACGTCCCGCAGCCCGGTCTGGCGCCGCCCTCCGCCCGGCGGACGATCGGCGTGCAGTAGCATCGCCAGGCGCGGGTACACCCGCAGGTCCAGCGCTTCAACGGAGTGCCCCGCGCCGGCCAGCAGGAAGCAGAGGTTTGCGGCGACGGTGGCCGCCCCGCAGCCGGGCGCCGTCCCGAGGACGATGACGACCGACCCGCCACTGGCGGGTTCCGTTTGCGGCCCGGCCGGTGCCTCGATGAACTCGCGCACGACCTGATAGGTCTGCCATGGCCCGCCGAGCGCCGCCAACACGTCCTGCGGCCGGACGGCGCCAGGTGGGAGGTCGAACACGGCCGCCCCGTGGGCCGCGCGCCGGGCCAGGTCGGGCGCCTCCTCATCCACGGTCCCGAGCGGGACCACGATCCGCGCCTGGGGCTGCGCCTGCCGCAGGGCCACGACGGCATCGCCGAGCGGCAGGTCGCCCGCGAGGGTGCGCGCGACGATCACCGCCTCCTCACCCGTGGAGCGGGCGGCGTCGGCGGGGTGATGGCTGAGAAGGACGGGCGGTTCGGTCTTGTGATGTCAACCGGCGGCGAAGGCGGCGCGTAGATCCTCGGCGAGCTGCACGGCGGCGATGCTGCTGCCCAGGGCAAGTAGGTAGCGCACGGCGGTCACACCTCCCTGAACGGCGCGCTGCACGCACGCGCACCCGACTCGCCGTCGACCGTCGACTGCCCCTGCGGCGCGCCCGGCTCTGGGACGGCAAGGCCCAGCCGGATGGCGGGGCCTTGCCGCCTCGTCCGTTGCCGGCACGCGCCGGGCACCTACCCCGCCGTGTGGGTCAGCACCAGGGCCACCACCTTGGCCACCTGCGCCCGCGTGGCGGCGTCCAGAGGCTGGAATGTGCCGCCCGGCAGCCCGTTCAGATACCCCGCCGCCACCGCCGCCTGCACCCCGCCTACCGCCCACGCCGCGATCTGCCCTGCGTCGCTGAAGCTCAGCGCCGCGCTCCCCGTCAGCTTCAACGCCCGTGCCAGCAGCACGGCCATCTGCTCCCGCGTCAGGGTCTGCTGGGGCCCGAACGTGCTCGGCGTGATGCCCTGAACCAACCCCGCCTGCACCGCCGCCGCGATATACGGGGCGTACCACGCGTCGGCTGCCACGTCGCTGAACGAGGTACCGCCCGTGCCGGGGGCCAGTCCCAGCGCCAGCACCAGCATCTTCACGAACTCCGCACGCGTCACTGCACCTTCGGGCTGGAAGGTGCCGTCGGGGTAGCCGTTCACGATGTCCGCCGCCAGCAACTGGTCGATGTCCCGTTGGGCCCAATACCCGGCCGGGATGTCGCTGAACCTCTGGGTGTTGGCCAGCACCACGAACGTGCCGGGCCCGCTCACCTCGAACGAGACCGTACCGCTTGCGGAATCGACCGCCGTCGGCAGGTACTGCCAGGCGCCGTCGCTCCACACCCCCAGCCGCAGCGGGGACAGCCCGCCCAGGGCGCTACCCTCATAGTGCACGCTGGCCGCCAGCGGCTGGCTTAGGCTGGGGCCGCTGACCGTGAAGTACGCGCTGGCCGCGGATAGCCCGCTGGGAACCGACGGCGTGCCAGCAGCCGGCACCGTGGACTCGCTCACCTGCAGGCTCTGCCCCGCAGGCACCGCACCCGCCGGCACGCTCATGCTGAATGCACCGTCGCTGCTCGCCAGGGTCCCACCGGCCGAGCCCACCCCCGCCGGAGGGGCCGGCGCCGCGTAGCTGATGGTGGGCGGCGGCGTGCTGGCCGCCTGGCTGCCGGCCGCCACCACCGTGTACGTGCTCAGGTGCGGCAATAGCGCCGTGATCGTGCCTGCGACATCGTCCACCTTTAGGACCGTCACCCCGCGGTTGGTCCATACCGGCGGTGTGTGGGAGCTGTCCAGCCACACCACCTCCGGGGTGGCGCCGGCGGGCAGCGCCGCCGCGTCGAAGGGCAGGGTCACCTCGATCCCGGCGCTGGTCTGCGTCAGGCTGTCGTCGAACAGCGTCCCCGTCAGGTTGCCGGCGGGGTTGCTGAAACTGAACACGTCCGCCAGGAAGGTGGCCGCGTTCGGCGCCGTCCTGCCCAATAGCGCCACCTCGGGCGAAGTGCTGAACAGGCTCTGGGCCTGGGTCAGGCCGTAAACCACACTGTACACCGAGGCCGCCACGGTCGTCGGGTCCGATAGCCCGCTCAGGATCAGGCCGAAGTCAGGAATCTCCCCGCTCAGGCTGGAGCCGGAGGGCGGGGTCACCTCCACCTCGCTGCCGTCCAGGGCCGCGGTCAGCCCCTGGGTGAACCCCGGCAGCGTCGGCGGGAGCTTGAAGCCGGCCGCGAACGGCGTCGGTGCGCTGGTCAGCGGGTTGACGAACTGCACCTGCGCGGTGTGGGTGGCGCCCAGCGCGCTGAAACTCACCGTGTCCGTCTCCGCAGTGCTGTCGGTCAGCAGCGCACTGGCGATCCCCTGGGCGTCGGTGGTGGCCGAGGTGGCGGAGAGGGTACCGCCGCTGGTCGAGAAGGTGACGGTGGCGCCGGGGACCGGCCCACTGGCCGAGCCGACTGCCACAAAGATCGGCACCTGCTGACTCACCAGGGCCGGCGGCAACGGGAAGGCCAGGCTCGCGCCAGAGGGTGCGCTGGTGGGCGGCGGCAGCGGCAGGGGCGGGGCAGCGAGCGCCGGGGCGGACAGCACCAGCAGGCTGGTGGCCACGCTCACCGTGGTGCCGACAGCGGCGCTGTCGGTCACCGAGACCGTGAAATTGCTTGTGCCCACGGCCGTCGGGGTGCCGTAGAGCGCCCCGGTCACCGTGTTCAGGGAAAGGCCCGCCGGCAGGGTGCCGCTGCTGAGCGAGAACGTGTACGGTGGGGTCCCGCCACTGGCCAGCACCGGGAAGAAGTAGGGGATGTCTGCCACGGCCGGCGGCAGGGGGTTGGGCACCTGCAAGCTCAGGCTACCGAATGTCCCCGGCTGCACCACCTGCAGGCTCACGAACGCGCTGGCCGCCTGGGGCGGGGAGGAGCTGTCCTGCACCTGGACCGCGAACGCCGAGGTGCCGGCGGCGCCCGGCGTGCCGTAGACCGCGCCGGTGACGCTATCCAGGCTCAGGCCCGCCGGCAGCGAGCCGCCGGTCAGCGAGAAAGTGTATGGCGGCGTGCCGCCCAGGGCCATTAGCGGGAAGCTGTATGGGTACCCCACCACCCCGGGCATCAGCGCCCCACCCGGGGGTACCGCCAGCGCCAGGCCGGCCGAAGGCGGGGAGCCGCTCGGGGGCGGGGTGGAGACGGCCGTGTAGGTGTAGCTGTCGCTCACGCTCACCGTCGGGTTCGTGGCGGTATTGGCCACCGTCAGGGTGTCGGTGCCGGAAGTGGGCAGGCTCGCCGGCACCATGTAGAACATGGTGAGCACCTGGCCTTGGCTGTCCGCCACCAGAAGCGACGGCTCGGCCGTCAGGGGGGTCCCGCCGCCAAACGCCTGGCCGCCGCCGCTGGCCGGCACGAAGGAGGCGTACACCTCCGCGTACGGCACGGGGACACCTGCACTGTCAACGGCCGTGACCATCACCGGCGTACTCTCGCTGGGAGCGAGGCTTCCCGCGGGCGCGAGGGGTGACGGCGAGATGCTGAGCGAGCCGCCCGAGGGCAGCGGCTGCGCCACACCGAAGGGCAGCACGTTGCTCAGCAGACCGGTGGTGGTGTTATAGACCGACACGGACACCGACTGCCCGACGGGCACCCCCGAGGGCACCGTCACCGTCACACCCATGTCCGTCCAGGCGTTGGCGCTGCCTGACTGCACCACCGGCGGGTTGGTTCCCTGCTGAAAGTAGACTGAGCCCGCCACCGTGCCGAAGCCGCCGCCCGTGAGGGTCAGCAACGTCCCGACCGGGCCGGCCGGCGGGGAAAGCGACACGAGCGACGGGGCCGCGACCGTCGCGCTCCACACGCCGGATCCGGTGCCGGCGTAAAGGACGCCGTTGAGCGCGGCGAGACTCTGGACGTCTGCGGCCGGACCCGTGAGCCCGCCGCTGCCCCCCACCTGGGACCAGGTCGAGCCGTCCCAGGCCCACACACCGGCCTTCGAAGTTCCGGCGTAGACGGTCCCGTCCACCACCACCAGGCTCGTGACCGACGAGGCGTTGCCCGCCAGGCTGCCGACCTGGGACCAGGCGGAGCCGTTCAGGGTCCACACGCCGCAGTCGTAGTTGCCCAAATAGAGGGTTCCGTTCACCACGACGAGCCCGTCGATGTAATTCATGCAGGTCGAGAAGTCGCCCACCTGGGACCAGGCGGAGCCATTCCAGGCCCACAGCAGTTCCGCACCTGCCGCCGCGTACAGTGTGTCGCCAGCCACAAAGAGCCGGGCGACCGGCTCAGAGGTGCCGGAGGACGTGGGCACCCCGATGTCGCTCCAGTTCTGCCCGTTCCACACCCACACGTTGCCGCAATAATCCAACGTGTAGACATCGCCGCCCACGCCCGCCACGCCGCCCGCCCCCGACTGGGGCCCGCCGCAGTTGGCGTTGGTCGTGTTGGACCCCCGATCCCCGACATTGTACCAGCCGGCCGGCCCCAGGCTCCCCCACACGGTGCCGGCCGTGTCGTTCACGTAGACGGCTACGCTCACCGTGGTGGCGGAAGCTGCCGCCGCCCCCGTCGTCGCATCCCACGTGAGGCCATTCCAGGTCGAATTCGAGCCTCCCACCGACCACGCCGAGCCATTCCAGGTGAACACACCACCCCTCACGTCCGGCGCGACCGCGTACAGCAGGCCCCCGGCAGCCGCCAAGCCGTTGACCACACGCGGCGCACTGCTTGGGGGGCCGCCGACCGGGACCCAGCTCGCGCCGTTCCAGACCCAGACCAAGCCGCCACCGCAGCAAGGCAGGTGGTCGTTGCCCGCCGCGTAGAGCTGGTTGTTGTAGACGGCCAGGCTGGACACGTTGCCGATGTATGCGGCGCCGAGACTCGACCAGTTGCCGGCGCCTTGGTACTCCACGCCGGCGACGTTGTTCGGATTGAGCGCGATCCCGCCGTACAGGACGCCGCCCAGGACGGCCAGGGCGTCCGCCGGCTGGTCTCCCAGACCAGGGGTGGACCAACTGGCGCCGTTCCAAGCGATGACGCCGATTTCAGTCCCGGCGTAAACGGCCCCGCCCAGGGTGATCAGGGCCGAGACATTCGGCGCCGAGGACGGCCAGCTCGCCGCCCCCACCTGGGACCAGACGGATCCGTCCCAGTACCACACCCCGCTGTCGATCCCGGCGTAGACCGCGCCGCTCACCGTGGTCTGGAGGGCATTGGCCCTGACTGACGATGGCCAGCTCGCCGCCCCGACCTGGGACCAAGCGGAACCGTTCCACGACCATACCCCGGCGTCCGTCGCGGCGTACACGAGGCCCCCGGCCGCGCTCAGCGCATTCACGTCGATTTCGCCGCCAGAGGTGGGACCCACCCCTGACCAAGCGCTGCCGTTCCAGGCCCACACGCCGTCACTTGACGTTCCGGCGTAGACGGTGGCGCCGACGGCCGTGAGGCCCGTGATCACGGATGACGCGACCATGGGACTGAGTGCGCCGACCTTGCTCCACTGGCTCCCGTTCCAGTTCCACACGTTGCCGCTGTCCGTGCCGACATAGAGGGAGTTGTTCAGGTCGGCCAGGGTGTTTGACGTGGCCGGCCCTCCCCCGCCGCCCACCGCCGACCAGGTGGCGGTCGACTGGGCCGCGGCGGTGGCGCTGAGGGCGAGGGTTCCCCCCAACGACAGAGGCAGGGCCACCAGCGCCGCCCCGAGCAGAGACGCCGCAGCCTTCCGCAACAGACGCCGCATCCCACCCACCGCCATCACCTCATCCAACATGTCGTCGGCACGTTCCCCGCTGCACCCCGGCCGTCCGGCCACTCAACCCGAGCCTACGGGCGGCACCGTTCCAAGAGCGTTTCACAGATGGACGCGGGGCCGATCGGGTCATGGTGGCACCAACCGTTGCCGCGCCGCGCACTGCGGGGCGCCAAGCGCTGGGCGGCGCTGGAAGGTCCCGGGGTTTTCTGCGGGGCCGTTCGCTCCGCACCCCGTCAGGTCGCTGCCAGGGGGGTCACGGCGCCGCATGCGCCGGCACCAGGGCGAGCACCTTGGCCGCCTGCGCGCGCGTCGCAGCCGCCAGCGGCTGGAAGGTACCGCCCGGCAGCCCGTTCAGATACCCCGCCGCCACCGCCGCCGCCACCGCGCCTTGGGCCCACGGCGCGATCTGCGCTGCGTCGCTGAAGCTCAGCGCCGCGCCCCCCGTCAGCCTCAGGGCCCGCGCCAGCAGCAGGGCCATCTGCTCCCGCGTCAGGGCCTGGTCGGGCCCGAACGTGCTGGGCGTCAGCCCCTGCACCAGGCCCGCCCGCACGGCCGCCGCCACGTACGGCGCATACCAGGCGCCCGCCGGCACGTCGCTGAAGGTCGTACCCCCGCCGCCGACGGGCTTCAGACCCAGGGTCAGGACCAGCATCTTGACGAACTGCGCGCGGGTCACGGGCGCCTCCGGCCGGAAGGTGCCGTCCGGGAAGCCGCTGACAATGCCCTTGGCCGCCAGGGTCGCGATGTCACCGTAAGCCCAGAAGCCGGGCGGCACGTCGGCGAAGCTGGTCCGCGCCGGCGCCGTCTGGGTCACGGGCACCGCGTAGGTGAATCGGTCCGACGCGCTTACGGCGCTCAGGCCCGACGCCGTCTGCACCGTGACGTCGACCGTGCCCGTACCGGGCGGCGAGGTGGCGCTGATCTCGTCGGGCGAGAGCACGGTCACGCCCGCCGCCGCGTTGGGCCCGAAGTCGACCGTGGCTGGCGCCGCAAAGCCGCTGCCCGTGATCACCACGGCCGTGCCGCCCGCGGCGGGGCCGCCCTGCGGGCTCACGCCCGCGACCGCCGGCACCGGCGGTGGCGGCGCGTAGCTGACCGGCACGACCGCCGCCAGGGCGGTGAAGGTCACCACCGTACCCTGGCTGAGCGGGGTGCCCGGCACCGACGCCGTGACCGTCGCCTGCCCGGCCTCGGACGAGGTCAGCGTCACGCTGGCCAGCCCGTCGGTGTCCGTGCCGGCCGTGGGCGAGGACAGCACGCCCAGGGTGGTCGCGAAGTGCACCGTCACCCCGGAGACCGGCATGCCCCCCTGCCCCAGGACCGTTGCCGTCAGGACCACCGGGGTGCGGCCGTCGGCGGGCACGGTGGCCGGGCTCGCGGCCAGTTGCAGTGCGGCGGGGCCGCTCACCGGCGCCGGTGCCGCCGTGTGGGTGAAGACGTCCTGCGGGCCCGTGGCGCTGGTGCCGCCGGGGCTGGTGACGGTCAGGTCCACGCTGCCGCTGCCCGCCGGGGCGGTGGCTTGCAATGCCGTGTTGTCCGCGACCGCGTATGCGGTCGCGGTCACAGATCCGAAGTGCACAGCCGTGACCCCGGCGAAGCCGCCGCCCGTGACCGTCACAACCGTCCCCGCCTGGCCCTGGTTGGGCGAGATCCCCGTCACCACGGGCACGAAGGCGACCTGGACGGGCGCTGCGGCGATGCCGGCCGCGGTGGCCGTGACCGATGCCAGGCCGGAGTCGGCGGAGGTGAGCTGCGCTGTGGCCTGGCCGTTGCCGTCGGTGGCGGCGACGCCCGGCGAGAGCGCGCCGAGGCTGGTGTCGAAGCTGACGCTGGCGCCCGGCACCGGCTGGCCGGCCGCGTCGGTCACCGTGGCCGTCAGCCTCACGGCCGTGCTACCGTCGGCGGGGCCGGAGCCGGCGCTGGCGGAAAGGCTCACGGCGGCGGGCGTGGCCGTGGCCACGGCGATCACGGTGTAGGTGCTGAGGTGGGGTAAGAGCGCCGTCACCGTGTCCGCGCCCACCGCCAGGATGGTGACGCCGGCGTCGGTCCACTGCTGCGGCTGGGTGGAGCGGTCGAGCCAGAAGACCTCAGGCGTCGCGCCGGCCGGCACCGCCGCCGGGTTGTAGGGCAGGGTGACCTCGATGTCCGGGTTGGTCTCCGTGCTCCTGTCGTTGCCGAACAGGGTCAGGGCCGTGCCGCTGGTGGAAAAGCGCACGAGCGGCCCCACGAAGTCGGCGCCGGTGATCGACGCGGGGCCCGGGGTCGCGGGCGCCACGGTCGGCGCGCCGGCCAGCAGGTCGAGCGAGGCCTGCGTCGAGTAGACGGCGGCGTAGACCGAGTCGGCCACCGTCGAGGCCGACGCGCTGTCGGAGGTGACCAGGGTGAGCAGCAGGTTGCCCAGAAACCCGGCGGCATCGGGTGGGGGGGCGAGCTGGACCTCGGGGCCGCTGGCCGTGCTGCCCAGGTCCGTGGTCGCGCCGAGGTCCGGCAGGGTCGCCTGGCCGTCCTTGCCCTGGAAGGCGCCCGTCACCGCCTGCTCGGGCGGCGGCGACACGAAGTCGACCTTCAGCGTGGCCAGCAGGGCGCCGGTCGCGGTGGCGCCGGCCACCGTGACGGTGTCGGTCTCGGGCGTGGGGTCGGTCAGCAGGGCCACGGCCAGGCCGGCCGCGTCGGTCGTCGCGGTGCTGGGGGTGATCTGCCCCCCGCTGGTGGAAAAGGACACCTGCACGCCGGCCTCCGGCTGGCCGGTCGGGCCGGTCAGGGTGGCGAGCACGTGCACGCCGGCGCCGGCCAGGGCATGGTGCGGAGCGGAGACGGAGAGGCCGTTGGTGCCCGCCACCTCCGACGCCAGATAGGCGAAGCGGTCGCGGGGGCTGGGGGCGCTGGCCCCGGCCGCCGTGCTCACCGTCACGTCCACGACGCCCGTGCCCGCGGGCGAGGTGGCGCGGATCTCGACGGGCGAGACCACCTGAAAGCCCTGGGCAGGCGCGGTGCCGAAGTACACGGCGCTCGCCCCCGTGAAGCCCGAGCCAAGGATCGTGACGGCGGAGCCGCCGGTCTCGGGCCCGAAGTTGGGCCGCACGCCGGTCACCTCGGGCAGGCTCGCGGCGCCGAGCGTTGCGAAGGCGACACTGGCGGTCGCGGCCAGGTCGGTGCCGTAGACGGCGGCGGTGACCGTGGCCGCCCCCGCCTGGGTGGAGGTGAGCAGCGTGGTCGCGGCGCCCTGGGCGTCGGTGACGGCGGTGGCCGCGGCGAGCGCGCCCAGGGTCGTGGCGAAGCTGAGGGCGGTGCCGGGCAGGGGGTTGCCCTGCTGGTCGTACACGGCGGCCGTCACCGTGGCCGCGCTCAGGCCGTCGGCCGGCAGGGAGGACGGCGCGGCCGTCAGGGTGATGCTGGCGGGCACGGGGATGTACGCCGCGCGGTAGGCGAACTGGTCCGCGGCTAGCGGCGGGCTGGTGCCGGCCGGCGTGGTGACGGTGACGTCCACCGTCCCTGTCCCCGGGGGCGAGATGGCGGTGAGCTGCGTGTCGGAGATCACGTCGAAGCTGGCTGCGGCCCGCTCGCCGAAGCGGACGGCAGTGGCGCCGGTCAGGCCGCTGCCGGTGACGGTGACCGTGGTGCCGCCCGTGGTCGGCCCGCCGGACGGGCTCACGGCGGCGACCGCCACGGCGGGGTGCGCCGGCGGCAGGGCGATGTCCACGCCCGTCACGTCCGCGCCGGCAACCGTCACGGGCGTGGCGGCGTCGGCGGCGCTCACCGGGCCGGAGGCCGAGTAGCAGTACGAGCTGCCGGGGCCGACGCTGCCGTAGACGTAGGCTGAGATGCAGACGCGGTAGCTGCCGTCCGGCAGGGGACCGGCGGCGTAGCTGCCGTCGGCCTGGGGGGTGAAGTCGGCGCAGTTGCTGCCGTCCAGGCTGCAGGCGCT
>DAHVAF010000089.1 GCA_027314765.1 Clostridia bacterium
TCCGGACCCGACCCCGACCCCGACCCCGCCCCTGCTCTCGCTCCTGCCCCTGCTCCCGCCCCTGCCCCCGCCCCTGCTCCCGCCCCTGCCCCCGCCCCCGCCCCTGCCCCCACCAGCCCGTCGCAGGCGCCCGCCAGGATCAGCGCCTGCAGCACATCCCGCGGCAGCGCCGGCACCCGCCGGCACAGCTCCACCAGCGACGCGAACGCCCCTCCGCGCGCCCGCTCGTCCACGACCTGCGCCGCCAGCTCCGCGCCCAGCCCGGCCACGGCCTGCAGCGGCGCCCGCAGGCAGCCCGGGCTCGCCGCCGCCGACCAGTCGCGGCCGCTCTCGTTCACGTCCGGCCCCAGCACCCGCACGCCGCGCCGCCGCAGCTCCGTGACCAGCGTCCGCACGGGGTAAAACCCCATGGGCTGGTTGTCGAGCAGCCCGGCGAAGTAGGCGGCCGGCCGGTGCTCGGCCAGGTAGGCCGTGCGGTAGGCCGTGACCCCGAACGCCACCGCGTGCGCCTCCGGGAAGCCGTAGCTCGCATACCCCTGCAGGCAGCGGAAGATGTCGGCCGCCGTCTCCGCCGCCATCCCGCGCGCCACCGCCCGCTGGCAGAAGAGCTGGCCGATGGCGTCCATCTCGCGCGGCGAGCGGGCGTGCGACATCACGCGCCGCAGCCGGTCCGCCTCGCCGGGCGTGAAGCCGGCCACGGCCGTCGCCATGGCGATGACCTGCTCCTGGTAGACGACGACCCCGTACGTCCGCCGCAGCACGTCCTCCACGTCCGGGTGCGGGTAGGTGACGGGCTCGCGCCCCTGCCGCCGCTGGATGAAGGGATCGACCATGTTGCCCTTGATCGGCCCCGGCCGGATCAGGGCCACGGACGCGATCACGTCCTCCATGTGCTCGGCCCCGAGCCGCGTCTGCAGGGCGATCTGCGCCGCCGACTCCAGCTGGAAGACGCCGACCGTCTCCCCGCGCCGCAGCCGCGCGTAGGTCGCCGCATCGTCCTCCGGAATCGCCGCGTAGTCCACCGGCGCACCCGTCCGCCCGGCCGTGCGCACGGCGTCATCGACCGCCCCGAGCGTGCGCAGCGACAAGAGGTCAAGCTTCAACAGGCCCAGCGCCTCCAGGTCGCGCTTGTCGAACTGGCCGAGGACCACCCCTTTCGCCGAGCGCTGCACCGGCATGATGTCGGTGACCGGCCCCGGCGTGATGCAGAGCCCGCCAAGGTGCGTGGCGATGTGGCGCGGCAGCCCCGCCACCGTCGCCGCCGCCTCCGCCAGCGCCAGCAGCCGCTGCTTGCCGGCGCCCCCGTGCGGCGGCAGTTGCAGGTCGCGCAGCTCCGGAACCACCTCCAGCGCCTGCCGCAGCTGGTCGGCCTCCACGTAATACGGCACGCGCTTGCTGACGCGGTCCAGCTCCTCGGCCGGAAAGCCGAGCACCCGGCCCAGCTCCCGCACGGCCGCGCGGGCGCCGAAGGTATTGTGGGCGGCGACAGCCGCCACGCGATCCTGGCCGTAGCGGCCGACGACGTACTCGGCCACCCGGTCGCGATGGCGCGCGTCGAAGTCGAGGTCGATGTCCGGCGCCTCCGCCCGCTCCTCGGAGAGGAAGCGCTCGAAGAGGTGGCCCCGCCCGGCCGCATCCACGTCCGTGATGCCGAGCACGAACGCGACGGCGCTGTCCGCCGCGCTGCCGCGCCCCGACACGCGGATCCCCTGCCCCCTGGCCCACGCCGTCACGTCCGCCACGCAGAGGAAGTAGTCGGCGAAGCCGAGGCGCCCGATGATGCCCAGCTCGTGCTCCAGGCGCGCCACCACCGCGGCGCTGGGCGGCCCGCCGCAGCGCCGGATCGCCCCCGCCTCCACCTGGCGGCGCAGCTCGACCTCCGGCGGCACCCCGCCCGGCACGGGGAAGTGCGGGTAGCGGCTGCCGCCGAGATCGAGCGGGCTTTCGCAGCCCTCGGCGATCTCCGCCGCCCGGCGCAGGGCCCCCGGGTCGCCGACGGCGGCCAGCACCTCCTCGGCGCCCTTCAGGTAGCGCTCGGCGTTGAAGGCGCGCTCGGGGTGGAGGTCATCGAGCGTGCAGCGCAGCCGCACGCAGGTGAGGAGGTCCGCCACCCACGCCTGCTCGGGCGCCGCGTAGTGCACGTTGCCCGTGGCGACGGTCGGCAGGCGCAGGCGCTCGCCCAGCTCACCCAGCTGCCGGATGAGGCGGCCGTTCCCGGGCAGACGGTCGGCCGGCAGCACCAGGTGGAAGCGGCCCGGCCCGAACATGTGGGCGTAGTGTGCGGCGGCCTGCGCCGCCGCATCATAGCGGCCCGCCAGGATCTGCCCCGCGATCTCCCCGCGCCGGCACCCAGAAAGCCCAATCAGCGCCGGCGCCGTCTCGGCCAGGCTCTCCTGGCTCACGGCCGGCTCGTCGCGCGGGCTCTCGAGGTGCGCGCGGCTGATCAGCCGGCAGAGCGCCGCGTAGCCGGCCGCATCCGGTGCCAGCAGCGTCAGGTGGGGACCGCCGGCAAGCGTCACCTCCGCGCCGACGATCGGCTTCAGGCCGTGGCTCTGGCACGCCTGCAGAAACGGCACGGCGCCCGACAGCGTGTCGTGGTCGGTGAGGGCCAGCGCCTCCATGCCGAGCGATGCCGCCCGCGCGCAGAGGGCATCGGCCGTGGAAGCCGCGTCCAGGCGCGAGAAGGGCCCGTGGACGTGCAGGTGGACGAAGGGGGGCACATTCATGACACCTTGCCACCAACAGCCCTAACGTCACACCCAACGAAGCTCGTAACCACCTCGGCCGTCACCATCACCGTAAGTATCCGAGGCCAAATAAAGCCCGACTCACCTCATCAACCAAGGTCCTGAATGATGGCACCTCCATGAGCACGTCGATTCCAGCCGTTTCCCCGATCTGGGCCAGAAATGACGCCGTACCTATCCTTCTCCGTCTCCGCCTCCGTCTCCGCGCCCCGATGACTGTCTGCAAACTCTGCCGCAGCGCCAGCTCTGGATCCGCAATCTGCTCCACCAGGCGCGAGTGACCCGGAACACCAAGCGTCACATCGTCAAGCGTCGTTGCGAATGCCCGTCTCAGTGCATCCCCATCTGCCATGGCCCACGCTTCCGCCTCCCTACCGGGCACCACACCACACACTCGAGTGCCGTCAAACCTCCTATCCCCGACGAGCCGTTCGACCGAAGGTGTGACGCCACCAGCTCGAACACCCTCAGGATCACCGTCGCCATCTGCATGAATGAACAACAAATAAACGAACCTGCAGCCCCACAAGCTGCTGACCAAATTGCCTCCGCACGATCCATGCCGCCCCGCAACGGCAGTTCCTGCACTTTTCTGCGATCTCAACAACTTCGCTCGCGTCCCGTAGACAAACATCCTGAGAGACACGCCGAAGCACTGGCGACTCAGTCGAACGCGCGATACACCGCCGCCGCCCCGTCCGGCCCCACGGCCAGCTCGAAGATGTCGCCGTTCTCGGTGCGCACGCGATAGAACGTCCGCTGCGGGGCATGGCCGGGGCGCTCGCCGCGTTCCCACCAGGCCTCCTGGTAGACCCACTCCTCCAGCACCTCGGCGATGCGGCGCCAGCGCCGCTGCCAGCGAAAGGCCGCGGGCCGACCGGCCGGATCCGCCCGCAGGTCGACCGGCTGGTCCAGGATGCGCGTCATGGCGATACACGCCACGGGTCGAGCAGGGCGAGCATCGCCTCGTGGCGCCGGAGCCAGACGGGGCGCGCGCCGCCATCGCCGCCCCACCCACGGCGGAGCGCCTGGCGCGGCAGGCGCTCCAGCAGGCCGTCCAGCGCCTGGCCACCCGGACGGGCGGCCGCGAACAGGTCGAGCGGGCGTACGGGCAGCGCGTCGAGATCGGAGAGCACGACCTCCAGCGCGCCGGCTGCCTCCCGGCAGGTCCGCGCCGCCTCCGCCGCCAGGGCCGCGGCTGCACGCGCCAGCAGATCGACCGCACTTTGCGGGGACTTCCACCGGCGCGTGCGCTCGCCGCCGCCAGCCCCCAGCAGGTGCAGATCTCGCCCGCCCTCCCCCTGGCGGAGGCCGGCCGCCGCCCGCCGGGCCAGTTCCAATGCCACGGCCGCCCACCGCTCGGGCGGCAGGCCATCGGGGAACGCGCGGCGGGCACAGAGCGTGCGCGGCGGAAAGAGCGCCCGCACGGGCCGGGGATCCTGGCCGAGGCAGAGGGCGCGCAGGCGCGGCCCATCCCGCCCGAAGCGGGCCTGCAGGGCGGATTCGGGCACCTCCGCCACCTGGCCGCAGGCATAGAGGGCCATGTCGTGCAGCCGGCGCAGCAGCGGCGCGGCGATCAGCCCCTGCGCGGCCAGGTCGGCGAGCGGCAGGGCCGCCAGCAGCCGCCCCCGCGCCCGCGGTCCGTCGACCCAGGTGATGCCCCGCTCCGGCGGGCAGGCGGCCCGGGCCACGAGCCGGCTGTCGCCCAGGCCGGCGGCGAGGTCGACATGCGGCAGGGCCTCCTGCACAGCCAGCACGAGCGCCTGGACCTCCAGGCGGGGTGGCGGGCCGGCGGGCCAGGCGGCACACGCCTCCGGGCGGCCGTCCGGGTCCGGCTCGACCCGGTCGGCGGCCTCCGCCAGCAGGCGCCAGGCACCCGTGAGGGGACCGGCCATGGCGGCCGGATCGAAGGCGGCCCATGCCGCCTCGGGGCAGACGGTGCGGGCGGCGGCGGCGGGCTGGCCGGAGCGGACGCCGAGCGCGCGCGCCGCCCGGTTGGCGTCCCACACGGCGCCATCCCGCAGGACCGCCGCCGGTGCCTCGCCGGTATCCGCCAGGAGACCGTGAAAGCGAAGGAGCCCAACCCATCGCGGCACGGAAGCCACCTCGGTGGGCCCATTATACGAACGAGTGTTCTGTTTTACAACTGGGAGATGGTGTGACTCAGTCGCCCAGCAGCCGGACCTCATCCCCGCGCCGCACGCGCCCGGGCCGCGCCACCCGAGCATACACCCCCACACAGGCCACTTCCCCGAGCCCGGGGATCTCGACCCGGCTCCACGCCGCCGGAATCCGCAGGGCGTCCAGATCGCGCGGCAGCGCACCATGCGCCAGCGTCGGCACCGAGCAGCGCGGGGTGGACACCAGCACCTGCAGCTCCACCTCGGCGCCGACCGCAAGACGCCGCCCGGCCCAGGCCGCCTCCACAAACCCGACGCCGTCCGTCTCGACAACGAGGTTCGGCCGGTAGCGCTCGGCCTGGATCACCCCGCGCGGGCTCAGCTCCCCCAGCCGCGCCAGCGTCGACGTCGTGACCAGGTGCACGGGCGCGTAGTCGAAGAAGGTTCCGGGAGGCGCCACGCCGCCGATCCGGCTCTCCTGCACGGCCACCTCCGCGTCGACCCCGTGCAGCAGAACCTCCTCCGGAACGGCTCGCTGCAGCGTCGCCCCGGGCGGCGGCACCTCCGCCAGTGAGACCTCCCGCCCGAGAAAGCCCGCGAGCCGCGTCCCGGCACCGGGGTCGGACGTCATGACGGCCGCGCCGTCGGGGAAGCGCAGCGATGTCTCCGGCGGCGCGCCGGATGCCGCAATGGCGAGCAGCGCGCGCCAAAGCCGCGGGTGCTTGGCGCTGGCCACCCTGCCCGTTTCGCCGTCCACCACGGCCAAGGCGCGGTCGCCGAAAAGGCCCCTCTCCGTGACGGCGACCCCGTCCAGGTCCTCGCCCAGCATCGACTTGACCGGATACCGGCGCAGCCGGGCCAGCCGCCCCGCGGTCATCGCGCGGGCACTGCAGTCCCGGTGCCGCAGTACGATAAGGCAGTATGGCACCGCCACAGGATCATACCGGCCACCTCTTCATCACCGACCTCGACGGCACGCTGCTGCGCACCGACGAGAGTCTCTCCGACTTCGCCGTGGCGACGCTCAACGCCGCCATCGCGCAGGGCGTGCGCGTCACGTACTGCACCTCGCGCAGCTTCTTCGCGGCCCGGCGGCTCTGCTCCCGCGTCGCCTTCCGCATCCCGGCCATCGTGAGCAACGGCGCCTTCGCCGTCGATCCGCACTCCGGCCAGGTCCTGCACGCCGCCGTGCTGGACCGGGATGTGGCGGCACGGGTCGTCGACGCGGCGACCGCGCACGGGTGGTTCCCCTTCGTCTGCGGGGCCGACGGCCGGCGCGAGATCGTGGCCTACCGCGAGCCGCTCAGCCCGGCCCAGGCCGACTGGGTGGAGCGCCGCCGGCGCCTCGGCGATCCCCGCCTGACGCCCGTCGCCCGCCTCGCCGCGCCCGAGGTGGTGTACGAGCTGCTGTTCCATGGCAGCGAGACGGAGAGCCAGGCGCTCGTGCAATGGCTCGGCACCGCCTTCGGGGGCGCTGTCGGCGCGACGCGCATGGCCGAGACATACTTCCCCGGCTGCTACAGCGTCGAGGTCGCCCATCCCGCGGCCAACAAGGCGGCGACCGTGCGCTGGCTCGCCGCGCACCTGGGCACGGCCGCCGAGCACATCACGGTGTTCGGCGACAATCTCAACGACCTGCCGATGTTCCAGGTCGCCGGCCGCCGGATCGCCGTGGCCAACGCGCAGCCCGCGGTCCGGGCGGCGGCGGACGTCGTGATCGCCTCCAACGACGACGACGGCGTGCCGCACTTCCTGGCGGCGGCCCAGCCGGCTGCGATTCCGGGGGTCTGAGGCCGAATCCAGACACCCACCCCGGACGTCGTGATCGCCTCCCACGACGACGACGGAGTGCCGCGCCTTCTGGCCGCCGCGCGGCCAACCGCGGTCCCAGGGGCCTGAAGGTGGGGCGCCGCGGGTCAGTCGAACAGGCCGCACAGGAAGTCGGCCGCTTCGAACACGGCACGGTGGGCGTGCCGGGCGGCGTTTTGCCGGTGGCTGCCGTCCCCCAGGACCTGCTGGATGGCCGCCGGCAGCTCGGACGGGCTCCGGACGACCGTGCCGATGCCGGTACGCTCGATCCAGGCCTCGTTCGCCCACCACGTCGGGGCGTACGACCGGCTGCGGACGGCGACGACGGGTTTGCCGGCAACGAGGGCCTCGGTCATGGTCATGCCGGCCGACTTGCCGACGACCGCGTCGGCCATGGCGAGATAGCGCACCGGCGGGTCGGGCTCGAACGGGCGCACAGCCTTGGGATAGCGCGTGTTGTGGGTCTGCAGGTACTCCATCAGCTCGCGGTGCCGCCCGGCGAGGAAGATGGCGTTGGCCCGGAGGCGACCGCCGGCCAGAGCGGCGTCCGCGGCCTTGGCCAACTCGCTGCCCTGCTGGCCGAAGTGCACGAGGACCGTGGGCCGGCCGGGCTCCAGGCCAAGGGCCGCCAGCTCCTGCGGAACGTCGAGCACCGGCGGGTCATAGAAGCAGGGGTCGATGATCATCCCGCCGATCCGGTGCATTCGGGCAGCGGGGATGCCGCGCTTGGTGGCGGCCTCCCACAGGGCGTCCGTGGCCAGCAGGTATTCCTGGTCTGTGCCCGGCGTCAGCCAGTAATCCCGGGTCGTCTCGATCGGCTCGACGGGAACCGTGACGCAGTGGACGGCCGGATTGACCAGGCGCGCGGCTTGATAGACCGGAGGATTGAAGAAGGGGATCAGGGACACCACCGCGTCGGGGGGATCGCCGGGCCAGAAGCCGCTCAGGGCGGCGGGGCGCATCCGCCCACGGACGACCACGGACGAGATCGCCGTGCCGGCGGCCTCGATGTAGCGGATGCGATCCTCGCGGAGCAGGCGGTTGAACCGATCAAGGCCGCTGCGCACGTGGGCGGCGAGCCGCGGCTGGGCGCCGAGCAGGTCGAGCAGATCCAGCGGCTCCACGCGCCACCCCGGTCGCGCGGCCCGGAGCGCGCTGGCCAGGCCCGTGGCCGCGGTCCGGTGGCCGGAGCCGGCATCCGCGAACAGGATGTCGACCCTGCGCTGCCGGCGCCTACCCTCCTGGCTCATACGAGCGTTCAAGGTCCTCATTCCTCGAGGGCGGCCACGCACCGCTGCAGGACATCCGCCCACGGCCGCGCGGCGACCACCGGCAGGCCCAGCGCCGCGCACTCGCCCCGCAGCCACTGGCCGTGGCGCCAGCTGGCACGGGCCCGCTCGGGCTGGGCGCGGCCGTCCCGGGCCGCGAGGTTGCGGGCGATCTGCCCCTCCTCGCCCTCATCCAGAAAGAGCGCGCGCACCCCGCCGCCGCTGACGAGGTCCGCCGCCAGCGCCGGCAGGAGGAAGTCCCCCTCCAGCACCACCGGCACACGCGCCTCGATGTGCTGGGCGACGACGGCCGCGATGGCCGGCGCCTGCGCCTGGCTCACGGCCAGCATTCGGGCCAGGCGTCCGTCCTCGCTGAGCCGGCGCCAGGCGTCCTTGTCGTGCAGCAGGGGCTGCCCGGCCGCGGTGGTCATGGCCCGCACCGCCACCTGCAGGTCGTCGATCTCCGTAATTCCGGCGCTGTACCGCGCCGCCAGGCGGTAGGCGACGCTGGTCTTGCCGACGGCGCTGGCCCCGCCGACCAGCAGGACCTGCCACGCCCCGCCCGGGCCGCCAGCCGCCATCACCGGGTCCCCCGCGGGATCGCCAGGCTGAGCGCGAAGCCGGCCGCGGCGGCCGCCATGGGCAGCAGGAACGACGTGCGCATGGCGGTGGCCAGGGCCGCGAAGGTCTGCGCCGTCGCGCCGAGGCCGCCCCCGGCCATCAGCGCGGCCACGGCGCCGCGCACCGCCGCCGGCACGCCGGCGAGGGCCCCCAGGAAGGCGAGCTGCAGACCGGCGACGCCCACCGTGCCGCCGACCATCGACAGAAACTGCTCGGCCGCCGTGCCCATGCCCATGTCCTTCAACGGCAGGGCGTTCTGGATGCCGGAGAGCAGGGCGGGACCCAGCATGCCCATGCCCAGCCCCGCCGGCGCGGAGGCCAGGGCCACCGACCAGACACCCGCGCCGGGGCGAATGACGGCGACCATCAGGCCGAGGCCCGCGGCCAGCAGCGCGGTCCCCAGCGTGACAATCGGGCGCACGCCGAAGCGGGGCACGAAGCGGCCCGTGGTGAAGGCGGCCGCCGACCAGGTGACCGTGGCCGGAAAGACGAGGATGGCCGCGCCCACGGCCAGGGGCACGCCCGGCGGCACCAGAAGCGGCAGGTAGTCCAGCACGCCGAAGATCGCGAAGGCGGCGGCGAACGCGATGCCGTTGGCCACGGCGAAGAGCCGGCGCCGGAAGAGGAACGGGGCCAGCACGGGGTCGGCCGCCCGCCCCTCGGCCACCAGGAAGAGCACCAGGACGGCGGCCCCCGCCGCGACCAGCCACGCCCCGAGCGGCCCGCCGGCCGGCAGCAGCTGCAGGCCGAACATCAGGGCTGTGACGCCCACGGCCGCGAGCCCTGCCCCCAGCCAGTCCAGGGCCCGCGGCGGCCCCGCGACCGCCGGCCGAGCCGGCACGCTGCGCAGGGCCAGGACGACCGCCACCACCCCGACCGGCACGTTGACGTAGAAGACCCAGCGCCAGCCCAACAGTGAGACGATCGCCGAGCCAAGCAGCGGCCCGACGATGCTGGCGACGCCCCACGTGGCCGAGCCCATGCCGATGACCCGGCCACGCTCGCTGGGCGGGAAGGTGACGCCGAGCACGGCGTAGGGCACGGCGGAAAGCGCCCCGGCCCCCAGCCCCTGCAGCGCGCGGCAGGCGACAAGCACGGACATGCTGGGCGCCGCCCCCGCCAGCCCGGACCCCGCGACGAAGACGACGATGCCGAGCACGAAGAGGCCCCGGCTCCCCCGGAGGTCCGCGAGCTTGCCCCAGAGCGGCATGCTCACCGCGGCCGCGAGCGTGTAGGCGGCGAAGATCCAGGCGTAGAGGTCGAGCCCGCCAAGGCTGCGGACGGCGGTCGGCATGGCCGTGGTGACGACCGTGCCGTCCACGGCCGCAAGGCCGATACCGATGACGACGGCAGCGAGAACGGCGCGCTCACGGCGGCGGTCCCGGGCCGTGGGGTCCGGCGGCCCCGCCGCTGCGGGTGCCGACCCTGCGGCCGCGGGGTCCGCATCGTCCGCTGCTGCCGGCGCGGCCGCCGTCGCGGGCGCGTGCGCCGCAGCAGCC
>DAHVAF010000090.1 GCA_027314765.1 Clostridia bacterium
ATGGCCACCGTCGAGGCGTACGCGCTCGCCGCGACGCCCGCCGCGCGCGAGTGCCTCGCCAATTGAGGCCGCCGAGGGTCGCACCGTCCCGGACGGCGGACGAGCTGACATTGTTTCCGGCGGAGAATGCAGGCGCCGGGCTCGGCTCCGGTTCCGGGCGCAGCGTCCTTCGACGCCGCGCCCGCTGAGGCTGCCGTCAGTCGCCGAAGCCGTGGTGGCACTTACGGTACGCTCCCCGGGCCCGCTCGAGCAGCTTGGCGGGGTCGGTCCACCAGTGGTCGCGGTCCGGTTGGGCCAGCATCGCCTCCCGGAACGACCGCCATGCCCGCCGGTTGCGCGGATGCTCCCACGGAAGGTACCGCCCGCCATCCTCGGCACCCGAGCGGCACGCCTCGTAGTACGCCCAGAGGATGACGCTCGTGTGCGGGTCATCGCCTCCCTCCTGCCGGTCCCCCGCCGGGGGCGCGTCCGCGTCCGCTTCATGCGCGATGCGGACCATCCGTGCCGCTGGATCCCCGGCGCCCGCCGCCAGACGAATGCGACGCGGCCGAAAGACCGAGACGACCTCGAACTCGATCTCCACGTGCGGAGCCTCGGGACCGGCGTCATCGGGCCGCGGAAGGGCCGCGCCTTCGGCGGAGTCGAGGGCCATGTGTGATGATCCCTCCTCAGCATCCACCGCAGCATCCACCGCGGCCCGACTCGGCTCGGGGGCTGTCACCGCAGGCAGGGGCCGGGTTTGGGCGTGCCGCACTCGACATCCGACACTTCGGCCTCGACCCGGGCGCCGAAGCGGAGCGGGATGGTGACGCAGATGACCTGACGGACCACGAAGCGGCACTCGTGACGATGGTGCCGCCCGGACCGCTCTTGGCGCGCGCCGTCCGATCCGTCCCAGTCGTGGCAGTCGTGAATGTCCGGGCCCCCGACGCACCTCGTTGTGGCCACCCCGGTCTCCACGGTCGGCCGCACTGTGACGTGGGCGTCAACGGCGATCTCCTGGTGGGTCAGCACCTCGCACTCCTCGGGTCCGGGCATGGGATCCGGCATGCGATCTCCGCCTTTCGTGGTACAGGTGTGAACTCGTCTCGGCGGCCAATTTATGCCGTCGGCCCTCAGTGGGTGTGTGCCTGTCCGGCGGACCAGGGCGCCGTCTCGGACCTCGCCCAGTACCGCTGAGCTGGCCGATGGGGCGAGGTCTCGTTGCCCACCGCGCACCGGCGGCAGCCCCCCTTGGCCGGCTGCCGCGGACGGCGACGACACGGGGACCACCGCAGGATGTGCGTCCGCCTGCGGTGCCCTCGGCAGCGGCGGCGCAACGGGCTCGGGTTGGCGCCGAGCGGTAGGACGCCACGCGCCCCCGTCGGATCGGCCAGGGCGGGGGCTTGTGCATGGCACTGCCAAGCATGCGGCTGGAGGATCGGGTGGCCCTTGTGACCGGAGCCGGCAGCGGCATCGGCCGCGTGACGGCCCACGCCCTGGCCGAGGCCGGGGCCGATGTGATCGTGACCGAGCTGCCCGACAAGCTCGACCGTGCCCGCGAGACCGTCGCCGAGGTCGAGGCGATGGGCCGTGCCGCCCTGGCCCTGCCGCTGGATGTCCGTGACGCGGCCTCCGTGGCCGCCCTCGTCCCGGCCGCCCTCGACCGCTTCGCCCACGTCGACGTGCTGGTCAACACCGCCGGCGTGCAGATCCCGCGGAGCGCCCTGGAGGTCAGCGAGAACGACTGGGACGCGGTCGTCGACGTGAACCTGCGGGGCGCCTTCTTTGTGGCCCAGGCCGTCGGCCGCGCCATGACCGATGCCGGCAGCGGCGCCATCGTCAATATCGCCTCGCAGATGGGCCTGGTCGGCTACTACAAGCGCGCCGCGTACTGCTCCGCCAAGGCCGGTCTGGTCAACCTGACGCGCGTGCTCGCCCTGGAATGGGCACCGCGCGGCGTGCGCGTAAACGCCGTGGCGCCGACCTTCGTCCGGACCCCGCTCACGGCCTCGACGTTCGCCGACCCCGAGCTGGCCGAGGACATTCCGCGCCGCATCCCCCTGGGGCGCCTCGCGCAGCCGGAGGATGTGGCCGCTGCCGTGGTCTTTCTGGCGAGCCCCGCCGCCGCCATGATCACGGGGCACACCCTGCCCGTGGACGGCGGCTGGACGGCGATCTGAACCACTCACCCAACAGATCGCCGCGCGGGGCGGTCTTAAGGGGTGGAGGGGAACGGCACGATGCCGGCGGACCTTGCGCTGATCCGGCGGGCCCAGGCGGGCGAGCCCGGCGCCCTGCACTCCCTGCTGGAGGGAGCATGGCCCGATGCGTACCGCGTCGCGTGGTCCGTCCTCGGCGATCCGCGCCGCGCCGAGGACGCCGCCCAGGAAGCGCTCGCCCGCGTCATGCAGTCCATCGGCTCGCTCAGGCGGCCGGAGCTGTTCCGCGCCTGGCTGCTGCGCATCGTGACGCACGAAGCCTGGCGGGAGCTGCGCCGCCACAGCCGCGAGCGGCCCGCCGCGCCGGAGACCCTGCCGGCGTGCCCCGCCCCGACCCCGCTGGCTGCGGAGGAGCGCCTCGACCTGGAGGCGGCCCTGGCGGCGTTGGGGCCCGCCCACCGCCTGCCCCTCGTGCTCCACTACTACAGCGAGCTGTCGAGCGCCGAGATCGGAGCGGTGTTGGGCATCCCAGCCGCCACTGTCCGTTTCCGGCTGGCCACGGCGCGACAGAGGCTCCGCCAGCTGCTGGAGGGGCCGCGGCCGGAAGGAGAAGCGGCGCGGCTGGACGCGACACTGGGAGGCGTGCGGCGATGATGGCATCGGATGATGTGCTCCGTGGACAGGTGCGGCGGGCCATGGGCCGGGTGCCTGTTCCCACCCTGGACCTGAGCGCCGTGCAGGCCCGCGCGGCCGCCCCGCGCGCCCGGCGGCCTCACCTCACCCGCACGTGGATGGTCGGTGCCGCCGCCATGGTGGCCCTGGCGCTGGGCGCCCCGGTCCTGGCCAGGTCGGTGCCCGATCTCTACCATGTGGTCATCTCGGCCCTCCATCTGACCGTCGTCGCGCGGGAGCCGGGCGGCCAAACGCTGGCGCAGAGCGCGCAGGGCTTTCGCTACACGATCGGCCCCGCCCGCTGCAAGGGCGCGGGCCCCTGTGGCATCAGCATCGAGACCTCGGCGCGCACCGTCAGCCTGGCCCAGGCCGAGCGGGACGCGGCGGGCTGGGGCTTCCGCGTCATCCCGCCGGCCGGGCTCCCCACCGGCGCCCACCTCGTGGCCATCCGAGAGCCGGGCCCGATGCCCGGGCAGCCCAATCAGGTCTGGTTCCAGCTGCGGACGGCTTCCGGCGGCCAGTTCACCATCCAGGAGATCGGACCGCCGCATGTGGTGTGGCAGGGCACCGTCACGACCTGGGTCCAGGACGGCACCCAGATTGTGATCAGCAACGGCAATCGGGTTCTCACCGCGGCCCAGCGGAACGCCATCCGCTCGGCTATGCTGGCTCGGCAGCCGGTTCCGGCTGTCTCCGCAGGACCCGCACGGGGGAGAGCAGGACCCATAGCGCGGCCGTGAGCCCGCCGGCCGCGCCCAGCCAGAGCGTGGCGTGCAGGCCGATCGCTTCCGCGAGGGCGCCGCCCAGCAGGGACCCGAGGGGGATGGAGCCCCACACGACAAAGCGCATGCTGGCGTTCATCCGCCCCAGCAGGCGGTCGGGCGTGATCGCCTGCCGCAGGCTGACCTGCTGGATGTTGTAGGTGGTCCCGCCGAAGCCGCCCAGCACCTGCGCCGCCACCAGGAAGGGCAGGGCGGCAGCCACCGACCCGGGCGCCAGCGGCACGAGCAGGCTGCCGACACCCGCGGTCGCCATGCCGGCGATGATGGTGGTCCCGACCCCCAGCCGCAGGCCCAGGCGGCTCGCCGTCAACGCGGCAAGCAGCCCGCCCACGCTGCCCACCCCATACACCAGCCCGAGCAGGGCCGGCGGCAGGTGCAGCTGCCGCACCACGTACAGCACGTACACGGCCTGCCCGATGCTGCCGAAGAAGTTGGATGTGCTGGTGCAGCCCGCGATCGACCAGAGCGTGCGGTTGCCGAAGACGACCCGCAGCCCCTCGCCGATCTGCGCCCACATGCCGACGCCGGCCGGAGCCTTCGCCGGCTCGGGCTCCCGCCCGCGGATCATCAGCAGCGAGACCACGGACACCACGTACGTCACGCCGTTGGCCAGGATGGTGAGCGGCGCGCCGATGGCCTGCACCAGGCCCCCACCGAGGCTTGGCCCCGCCACCTGGCTGATGGCGCGGCTGGCCTCCAGCCGGCTGTTGCCCTCCACCAGCCCCTGCCGCGACACGACCGCCGGCAGATAGGACTGGTAGGCGGTGTCGAACAGCACGCTCAGGCACCCCGCCAGAAACGACACCACGTAGAGGTCGGTCATCGTCAGCCGCCCCAGGACCCAGAGAACCGGCACCGCCCCCACCAGGACGGCGCGCCCGATGTCAGCGGCGATGAGGAGCGGCCGCCGCCGCACCCGGTCGGCGATGACGCCCGCGAACAGCCCGACCAGCAGGAAGGGGGCCATCTGAACAGCCCCCAGCACACCCATCTGCAACGCGCTTGCGCGCAGCACCAGCACGGCCGTCAGCGGGAACGCCACGAAGGTGATCTGCGCGCCGAACTGGGAGACCGTCTGCCCGGCCCAGAGCAGCAGGAAGTCGCGGTGCCGCCAGAGGCTGGTCACGCGCCGCCGCTGCCCAGGTAGGCGCGCAGGATCTCCGCGTACGCGCGCGCCGTCATGTCGGGCGCCGTGACGGGCACCCGCTCGTCGAGCGCGTGGTGGTAGTTCACAGAGCCGAAGGCGAACAGGATCGCCGGCATCGGCCGCTCCGCCAGCAGCTGGGAGAGCCCGACCGGCGCGGGCAGGCCCGTCACCCGGGCCGGCTCCCCGGAAACGTGAAGGCAGGCGGCGGCCGCCGCCTGCACCAATGCATGCTCGGCCGGGGTCTCGTGCCACGGCAGGTGCGAGGTCCGCACGAGCGTGTGCGGCGCCACCAGGGCCGCCAGCTCCGCGTACGCCGCGTCGGCGTCCTCCCCGGGGTCGATCCGCCGCGCGATGTCCACCTCGCAGACCTCGGCCGACCGGTGCGCCGCCCGCAGGTCCGTCCGCAGGTTCAGCACCCGCGCGCGGGGCTTGCCGCGCCCGACGACCGGGTTGACGGTCGCGTTGACCGCCGCCGCCCAGCGCTCCAGCGCCGGCGCCAGCGCCAGGAAGGCCTCGATCGCGTTGCGCCCGTCGCGCGGCGTGAGGCTGTGGTAGGTCTCGCCCGTCAGGCGCAGCGTGTATCGGTCGCTGCCCGAGAGCGCCCGGATGACGTTGTGGCGGCCGAGGGCGGAGAAGTACCCGCGCGCCAGGTCCGTGAAGTCCGTCGTGCAGCCGTACAGCGCCGCGTCCACCGCGAGGTCGCGGGTGCGGGCGATGTGGCGCATCCCGGCCGCGCCGCCCGTCTCCTCGTCGGCGTCGCAGATGACGAGCAGGTCGCCGCGCGGCCGCCAGCCCTCCGCCCGCAGCGCGCGCAGGGCCACCACCAGCGCCGCCAGGGGCAGCTTGTGGTCGGCCGCGCCGCGGGCGATCAGCATCCCGTCGCGCACCTCGCCCGCGAACGGGTCGACGCTCCAGCGCGCCAGGGTGGCCCCTGTCTCCGGGTCGATCCAGTCCTCGCCGTCGCGCGCGGGCACCGTGTCGAGGTGGGCGTTGAAGAGCAGGCGCGGCCCGCCGCCCGTCCCCCGGAGCGTGGCGATGAGGTTGGGGCGCCCCGCCTCGACCTCGAGGCGCTCGACCTCCAGGCCCACGGCGCGCAGGTCGGCCTCGACGCGGCCGGCCATGGCCGCCTCGCCCTCGCCGCCGCCCTGAAACCGCGGGTTGACGCTGCGGATGCGGACGTAGTCGCGCAGAAGGGCCAGGGCCTCGCCGTCGCTGCTCATGGCGGGGCTATTCGCCACGGGTGGCCATCACGGCCTGCCGCGCGAACCACCCGAGCTGTGCCCGCATGCGCCGCAGCTGACGGGGTGCAAACCCCCAGCCCCCGATTGCGGCCGCCTGACGGCGGGCCACTTGGAGGTCCCAGCGGGGCAGGGGGCGGTAGTCGAGGTCCATCGCGGACCGGTAGGCATTTGTGAAGGCGCGCATCGCTTGCGCGCCGCGCGCCCATACCACCTCCAACCGGCTGTTGGCGACATCGGCCAGCGGGTCGCCGCGGGCCGCGTCCTCCCAGTCGATGATGGCCACCGGCTGGCCATCGCGCCACAGCACATTGCCGGGCCAGATGTCGCCGTGCAGCAGGGCGGGCCGGTTGACGGCCGGTGGCCCGTCCATGGCGGGCATCCAGGCCGGGTCCGTCACCGCGCGGTGGATCCGGACCAGCAGCTCGGCCATCCTCGCCGGCGGCGCCGCCAGGTCGGGCAGTCCGTCCACGTACTCGGTGACGACCACGCCGTCCACCAGGGCCAGGGGGCGCGGCACGGGCAGGCCCGTCGCCGCGAGAACGCCGAGCAGCCGATACTCCTTGGCGGCATCGTCGGTGTGGCGGGCGATCACCCGCAGGGGGACGCCGCCGGGCAACTCGATCTCCAGCGCCGTGACCCGGGGTGAGATCTGGCCGGGGGGATGCCACGCGCGAAGGAGCCTGCCGCCGGGGGCGACGGCGTGCAGCAGGACTCTCAGAGCGGCCGACGAATCGCCGTCGGTCTGAGGAGGACTTGGATTGCCGAGATCACGTGCCATCTTGGCCCTGTTGGCCGCGGCGGGGGTCCTGGCGGCCTGCGGCGGCGCTCCGGCGAAGCCCGCGGCGACGACCCCCGCGACGGGTGCGGCCAGCGCCGCGAAATCGATGACCATCGCCCTCTGGTCCGCCCCGGACACATTCAACCCCATCACGGCCCAGACAGGCTATGACGACTCGGTCATCGGTCTGATGTTCGACACGCTGGTCTGGGAGAGCCCCGACCAGACCTTCCATCCCCTGCTGGCCTCCAGCTGGCAGGCTTCGCCGGACGGTAAGACCTTCACCTTCCACATCAACCCGAACGCCAACTGGACGGACGGCAAGCCGGTCACCTCCTCCGATGTCCAGTACACCCTGGATCAGGACAGCAATCCCCAGATCCCGGCCCAGTACGGCTCGCTGGTCTCGCTGCTGGTCGGCAGCACGACCCAGGGCAAGAATGTCGACCCGAGCCAGCCCCTGGCCGGGATCAAGATCATCAACCCCAAGACCTTCGAGCTGATCACCAAGGGCCCGACAGACATCAACACGCTGCTCTCCGACATTGGCGTCAACATCTTCATCGCGCCCGAGCACGCCGTCACGGGCGTGGCGCCGAGCGCCTTCGCCCGGACGCCCTTTTACCAGCACCCCACCATCACCGACGGGCCCTACGAGTTCGTGAAGTATGTCAACTCGCAGTACGTGCAGCTGAAGCGGAACCCGCACTACTACCTCGGCGCGCCGAAGCTTGACCAGCTGTTCGTCCGCGTCGTGCCGCCCACGAGCATGCTGGCGGAGCTTCGCGACGGCGAGATCGACGCGACCATGGTCCCCGGCGAATCCGACGTGCCGCTGCAGGACTGGCCCGCCATCAAGTCCCTGCCGAACGTCAAGCAGGACCCGGTGCCCGGGTTCACGACCCAGTACGTGCTGGTCAACACGGCCCGCCCCTACCTGAAGAACCCGCAGGTGCGCGAGGCCCTGACCATGGCCATCAACCGCCAGGAGATCGTGACCCAGCTCCTGAAGGGCGAGGGGCAGATCGCCGTCGGCCCCATCGATCCGCTCTTCAAGTACGCCGATGCCAGCCTGAAGCCGTACCCGTACGACCCCGCGAAGGCCAAGTCCATGCTGCAGGCGGCCGGCTTCCCCTTCTCCCAGCCGCTGCAGCTGCTGGTGCCCACCGGCAATGAGATCCGCCAGGAGTCGGCGCCGCTGATCCAGCAGAACCTGCAGGCCATCGGCCTCACGGTCAACCTCCAGCAGTACGACTTCGCCACCATGCTGGCCAACGCGACCAAGGGCAACTACGACCTTGCCCTTGTCGGGTCGACCTTTGGGGCCGACCCGTCTCTGTCCGCCTCCTGGTTCAGCTGCGGGGGTTCGCTCAACCGCACGAAGTTCTGCAACGCCCAGGTGGACCAGCTCTACCAGGAGGGCCTGCAGACGGCCAGCTTCACGAAGCGCAAGGCCATTTACGACCAGCTGCAGCAGATCATCTACAAGGACGCGCCGATGATCTTTCTCTACAACGCCGACGGCCTGATGGCCTACAACACGCGCGTGGACAGCGCGGCGATCCCGGACGCGTACGGGATGCAGCAGGGTTGGCTCTGGGGGGTCCAGTAGCCAGGGATGGCGGATGCCATGCCGGATGCATTTACCGGCCGATCTGCGGCAGGCGCACGTCGATCAGGGCCGGCACGCGGGCGGCGACCGCCTCCCGCAGTGCCGGCTCCACCTC
>DAHVAF010000096.1 GCA_027314765.1 Clostridia bacterium
CCTCGCCCTGGTCCAAAAGGGCGGTCGCCATCGCGTTGAACGTTCTTGCAAGAAGGGCAGGATCGCGCCGGGCAGACGGCAGGTTCTGCTGCCACTCCCAGAGCGCCGCAGAATACCACCGGCGCTTATACAGCCGGTAGCCACGCTCAAAGTGGATCGCCATGGCCCTCCGGTTCGACGTACTCACAGCCCAATCCTCCAACATCAGACAAAATTGGTCAAGTACGGTCCAGAGGCCGCCGCTTCGACACCGTCTGGCGGCCTCTTGCCAAAGGAGCCCGCCGCACCTATTATGGTCAAGGAAGGTCAAGAAGCGGAGGGGGGCCCGCGCCGATGTCGGCCCAGACCCTGGCCGATCAGATCGAGGCGCACCTGCTCCAGCTGCTGGCGGCCGACGCCCGCGTGGAGCTGCAGCGCACCTACCTTGCGCACATGTTCGCCTGTGCGCCCTCACAGATTAACTACGTGCTCGACACGCGCTTTACGCCGGCCCGCGGCTACGCGGTGGAGTCGCGGCGCGGCGGCGGCGGCTTCATTCGCCTTGTCCGCCTCCCGGCCCACGCCGGCGCGTCGCTGTCCGACCTGCCGCTGTGCCTCTCCCAGACGGAGGCCGAGCACATGATCGACCGCCTGGCCGACGGCGGGGTCTGCTCGCCCGATGCCGCCGCCGTCATGCGCGCGGCGGTGGACCGCCAGGCGATCGGCCTGCCGCTGCCCCTGCGCGACGACGTCCGCGCGCGGCTGCTCCGGGCGATGATCGAGGCCTGCCTCCGAACTGCCGCCCTGCGCGGGGAGGGCTCCGCATGACCTGCGACAATTGCCACCAGCGGCCCGCGAAATATCATGTGACGCGCGTGGTGAACGGCGAGCGCAGCGAGGAGGACCTCTGCGAGGAGTGCGCCCTGCAGCGGGGCGAGCTGGCCCTGCACCTCCAGCCGTCCGCCGCCATCCACGAGCTGCTGGCCGGGCTGCTGGAGGGGGCCTTGCCCGCGCTGCGCCCGCAGCAGCCGCAGCATGAGCAGTGCCCCGTCTGCGGGCTGAGCCGCGCCGAGTTCGCCCGTACGGGCCTGCTTGGCTGCGAGGCCTGCTACACGGCCTTCGCGGAGACCCTGCGGCCGCTGGCGCGGCAGATTCAGGGCGCCGGCCGCCACCACGGCAAGGTGCCGGTGAACGCTGCGGTCCAAGCCCAGGGCCCGGCGCCCGCCACGCCCGCCCCGCCCCCGACGCCGGGGACGCCGGCCCCGCCCGCGACGTCGTCGCCCCAGCACGGGCCCGACGCCGCCGGCCGCCGGGCGACCACCGGCACCGACGACGCGCACCTCAAGGTCGGCAACCTGCGCGAGCAGATGCAGGCCGCGATCGCCGCCGAGGACTTCGAGCGCGCCGCGGCGCTCCGCGACCGCATCCGCGCGCTGGGGGAGGAGGAACCCCGCGATGCCGAGCGGTGACCAGGCGGTCCCCGGCTGGATGACGGGCGGCGGCCCCGCCGGCGACATCGCCCTCAGCACCCGGCTGCGCCTTGCGCGCAACCTGGCCGGCGAGCCGTTCCCGCCCCGCCAGGACGGCGCCGCCGCGAGCCGCGTGCTGCAGCGCGTCCGCACGGCGCTGGCCGCGCTACCGGAGGCCCACGGCGGCTACCGCATCGTGCGCATGGCCGAGCTCGACGGCCCAGGCCGCCAGACCCTGGTCGAGCAGCACCTGATCAGCCCGCTGCTGGCCCTGCGCGCCGCCGGCGCCGTGGCCTTGCGACTGGATCAGTCCGTCTCGATCATGATCAATGAGGAGGATCACCTGCGCATCCAGGCGCTGCTCCCCGGCCTGCAGTGCGCCGACGCCTGGCGGGTCGCCGACGGCGTGGATGATGCGCTGAACGCTTCCCTGGAGTACGCTTTCAGCGAGGAATTGGGCTACCTGGCGGCCTCGCCGGCCAACGTTGGGACGGGGCTGCGCGCCTCGGTGATGATGCACCTGCCGGGGCTCGTGCTGGCCAGCCAGGCCGCTCCGCTCTTCGCCAACCTCGCCCAGATGGGCGTTGTCGTGCGCGGGCTCCACGGCGAGGGCAGCGCGGCGGTCGGCAATCTGTTCCAGATCAGCAACCAGGTATCGCTCGGACTCGCGGAGGAGGAGATCGCGGGGAGCCTGCAGGCGATCGGCCGCCAGGTCGTCGACCGCGAGCGGTCCGCTCGGGAGTGGCTCTTCGCCAACCGCCGGACGCAGATCGAGGACCGGGTGGCGCGGGCGTACGGCCTTCTGACGAACGCCCGCCTGATGCCGTCGGCGGAAGCGGCGGCCCTGCTCTCCGACCTGCGCCTGGGGATCGACCTGCACGTGCTGCCGCACCTGGACCCGGCCCTGTTCAACGAGCTCCTGGTGCGGACGCGGCCCGCGTTCCTGCAGGCGGAGGCCGGCGCCGTGGATCACCCCGCCGTGCGGGATGCCCTGCGGGCGACGCTGATCCGCCAGCGGGTCACGCAGGCCGAGCGTCAAGGCTAGGGATTTTGGTGGCGGCGCGTTGCCGCGCCGCCGAGACCGAGACCCGACAGCCCCGCCCCGGTTGAGGGCGGGGCCCGAATGAGGGGATCGGAAGCGGCGCCGCCGACCCCGGTGGGGCCGCCCGGGAAGCCGGACGAAGCGGACGCGCCGAATGGCGCGGCCGCCGCGAAGCAGCCTCTGGTTCGGCGATCGGCAGGAAAGGGGCGTCGGCCCGAGTGTTTGGACGGTATTCTGAACGGGCGCAGCGCGTCATCGTCCTCGCGCAGGAGGAGGCGCGCCGGCTCAACTACAACTACGTCGGCACCGAGCATCTCCTGCTCGGGCTCATCCGCGAGGGCAGCGGCATCGCCGCCAAGGCCCTGCAGAACCTCGGCATCGACCTCGACCAGGTGCGCTCCGAGGTGGAGAAGATCATCGGCCGCGGCAACGGGCCGGTCTCGGGCGAGATCGGCTACACGCCGCGCGCCAAGAAGGTCGTCATGGAGCTGGCCATCGACGAGGCGCGCCAGCTCGGCCACTCCTACGTCGGCACCGAGCACATCCTCCTCGGCCTCATCCGCGAGGGCGAGGGCGTGGCGGCGCGCGTGCTGGAGAACATGGGCGCCGAGCTCGACCGCGTGCGCAAGGAGGTCATCAAGCTCCTCGGCTCGCCGGTGCAGCAGCCCGCGGGTCCGCCGCGCGGCCGGCGCAGCAAGTCCAACACGCCCGTGCTGGACAACTTCGGCCGCGACCTGACGGCGCTGGCCGAGGAAAGCAAGCTCGACCCGGTCATCGGCCGCGAGAAGGAGATCCAGCGGGTCATCCAGATCCTCTCGCGGCGCACCAAGAACAACCCTGTGCTCATCGGCGAGCCGGGCGTCGGCAAGACGGCCATCGTCGAGGGCCTGGCCCAGCGCATCGCCGACAGCACCGTGCCGGAGACGCTGCGCGACCGGCGCGTGGTCTCCCTCGACCTCGGGGCCATGGTGGCGGGCAGCAAGTACCGCGGCGAGTTCGAGGACCGGCTGAAGAAGGTGATGGACGAGATCCGGCGCGCGGGCAACGTGATCCTGTTCATCGACGAGATGCACACGATCATCGGCGCCGGCGCGGCCGAGGGCGCCATCGACGCGGCCAACATCCTGAAGCCGGCCCTGGCGCGCGGCGAGCTGCAGACCATCGGCGCGACCACGCTCGACGAGTACCGGAAGCACGTGGAGAAGGACGCGGCGCTGGAGCGGCGCTTCCAGCCGATCACGGTGGCCGAGCCGTCCGTCGAAGACACGATCGCGATCCTGAAGGGGCTGCGCGACCGCTACGAGGCGCACCACCGCGTGGTGATCACCGACGAGGCGATCGAGGCGGCGGCGCGGCTGGCCGACCGCTACGTCTCCGACCGTTTCCTGCCCGACAAGGCCATCGACGTCATCGACGAGGCGGCCAGCAAGGCGCGCCTGCAGGCCTTTGTGACGCCGCCCGAGGTCAAGCAGATCGAGGAGCGCCTGGAGGCCGTGCGCAAGGAGAAGGAGGCGGCCGTCCAGTCCCAGGAGTTCGAGAAGGCCGCCAACCTGCGCGATCAGGAGCAGAAGATCCAGACCGAGCTGGAGAGCAAGAAGGAAGAGTGGCGCAGCAACCAGGTGACGGAGCGGCTCGTGATCTCCGGCGAGGAGGTCGCGCAGATCGTCTCCGACTGGACGGGCGTGCCGGTGCGGAAGCTCGCCGAGGGCGAGTCCGAGCGGCTGCTCAACCTGGAGCAGGTGCTGCACGACCGGATCGTGGCCCAGGACGATGCGGTCAAGGCTGTGGCGCGCGCCATCCGGCGCGCTCGCGCCGGCCTGAAGGACCCGCGGCGGCCGATCGGGTCGTTCATCTTCCTCGGTCCGACGGGCATCGGCAAGTCCGAGATGGCGAAGGCCCTGGCCGAGGCCCTGTTCGGAGACGAGGACGCCATGGTCACCATCGACATGTCTGAGTACACGGAGCGGCACACCGTCTCCCGGCTCGTGGGGGCGCCGCCCGGGTACGTCGGCTACGACGAGGGCGGCCAGCTGACCGAGGCCGTGCGGCGGCGGCCGTACTCGGTCGTACTGCTGGATGAGATCGAGAAGGCGCACCCCGAGGTGTTCAACCTGCTGCTGCAGGTGTTCGAGGAGGGGCGGCTGACGGAGGCCAAGGGCCGGTCGGTCGACTTCCGCAACACCGTGATCATCATGACGAGCAACCTCGGCAGCCAGTTCATCAAGCGCCAGAGCGTGATGGGCTTCCGCACCGGCAAGGAAGAGGAAGCCAATTACAACAACATGCGCGACAAGATCATGGAGGAGGTCCGGCGCACGTTCCGGCCGGAGTTCCTCAACCGCATCGACGAGGTCGTGGTGTTCCACTCGCTGACGAAGGAACATCTCAAGGTGATCGTCGAGTTCATGCTCAAGCGGGTGTCGGCGCGGCTCAAGGACAACGGCCTCACCATGGAGGTGTCCGAGCGCGCCAAGGAGATCCTCGTCGACGAGGGCACCGACACGGAGTACGGGGCGCGGCCGCTGCGGCGGGCCATCACCCGGCTCGTGGAGGACCCGCTGTCGGAGGAGATGCTTGCCGGCCGGTTCAAGGAGGGCGACACGGTGTACATCGACGCCGACGGGGAGGGCAAGATCACGTTCTCCCCGAAGCCGGCGCCCGTGGAGGCATCCTGAGTGACCGTCCGCCTGTTCGGGGCGGCCGCCGAGAAGGCGGCCGCCCGATCCGTCCAGGTGCCGGGGACGGGCACCGTTGCTGAGCTGCTGCAAGCGCTCGCGGAGCAGGTCCCCCAGCTGGGCGACCTGCTCCCGCGCTGTATGGTGGCCGTGAACCGGGTGTACGCGAAGCCGGATGCGGTGCTGCATGAAGGCGACGAGGTCGCCGTCATCCCGCCCGTCAGCGGCGGGGGGCCGTTCGCGGTGACGGAGGAGCCTCTGGCCGCGGAGGCGTTGATGGCGGCGGTCTCCGGGGTTGACGCCGGGGCTGTTGTGGTATTTTATGGCAATGTGAGGGCGTCGACCGGGGACTGGAAGACAGCCGAACTCCAGTACGAGGCCTACCCCGAGATGGCGGTGGCGGAGATGGAGCGGATCGGGGCCGAGGCCGCGGCCAGGTGGCCGGGGGTGCGGGTGGCGGCCAGCCACCGGATCGGGCGGCTGGTGCCAGGGGATGTCGCCGTGATTGTGGCCGTGGCCTCGGCCCACCGGGCGGAGGCGTTCACGGCCGGCCAGTTTGTGATGGACGCCATTAAGATGCTGGTTCCCATTTGGAAGAAGGAAGTATCGCCGGACGGACGCACGTTCTGGGTCGAGCACGCGTGAGCGCGAAGCGCGAACGCCAGTTCCAGTGCCGCAGTTGCGGCCATGAGACTGCAAGATGGCTTGGCCGCTGCCCGTCATGCGGAGAGTGGAACACGATCGCTGAGCAGAGCGGAGGCGGCTCCGCTGCGGCCGCTGCGGCCGCGGAGCCGCTCACGAGCGTTTCTGTGGAAGCCAGCCGCCGCCTCGCTACGGGCATCGGAGAATTCGATCGCGTCCTGGGCGGCGGGATCGTGCCCGGTTCGATGGTGCTTCTCGGAGGCGAGCCGGGCGTGGGCAAGTCCACGCTGATGCTCCAGGTCGCCGCGGGCCTCTGCGCCAGCGGGCACACCGTCGTCTACGCGGCGGGCGAGGAGTCGCTGTCCCAGGTCCGCGACCGCGCCGAGCGCCTCGGGGCCCTGCATCCACGGCTGCTGGCGGTGGCGGAGACCGACCCGGAGCGCCTGGCGGCCATGTGCGAGCGGTCTCGACCCGCGGTGCTGATGGTGGACTCCGTGCAGTCACTGCGCGACCCCGACCTGACCTTTCCGCCCGGCAGCCTGGTTCAGGTCCGTGAGGGCGCGATCCGCATCCAGCGCTCCGGCAGGACGACCGGCGTCGCCGTCGTGCTTGCCGGCCACATCAACAAGGAGGGGGCCCTGGCGGGCCCCAAGGCGCTGGAGCACCTCGTGGACGCGGTGCTGACCTTCGAGGGCGAGCGCTGGAGCAGCTACCGCCTGCTGCGCGCCGGCAAGAACCGCTTCGGCTCGACCCAGGAGCTGGGCGTGTTCCGCATGGACGAGCGCGGCCTGGAGGAGGTCACCAACCCCTCGCAGGTGCTCCTGGCGGAGCGCACCGCCGGCGTGCCCGGGTCGGCTGTCGTCGCCGCCATCGAGGGCACGCGGCCCCTGCTCTGCGAGGTGCAGGCCCTGCTGTCCGGCCCGGCCTACGGCACCCCGCGCCGGACGGCCGCCGGCGTGGATACTGCCCGCCTGGCGCTGATCCTGGCCGTGCTGGAGCGCCGCTGCGGACTGCGCTGCGGTGCCTTCGACGCCTATGTGAAGGTGGCGGGGGGCGTGCGGCTCGACGAGCCGGCGGCCGACCTGGGGCTGGCGCTGGCCCTGGCCTCCGTGTTCCGCGACAGGTCCATCGACCCCGGGACGGTCGTGGTGGGCGAGGTGGGCCTGTCCGGAGAGGTGCGCGGCATCCACCGCGCGCCGGAGCGCATTCGCGAGGCGGCGCGCCTCGGGTTCACCCGCTGCCTGCTGCCCAAGGCGGTGGGCGGCGTGGCCACGCCGCCCGGCATGGAAATCGTGCCGGTGGCCTCGGTGGCCCAGGCGCTGGCGGCGGCGATCGGATGAGAGGGCGCCCCGGCGGAGCGGCCGCCGCGGCGCCTCAGCTCATGTGGTAGAGCCCGAGGGCCGAAACCTTCTGGTTCTCCTTGATGAGCACGTCGTACACGTTCAGGTCGAGCACGTTGGCGAGCGCGGCGAGGTAGAAGAGGACGCGCCCGATCTCCTCCTCGAGGACCTCGCGGCAGTGCGGGCAGAGTTCGCCCTCGATGTGGTCGTCCATGTAGGTCTTGAGCTGCTGAAGGGAGATGTCGGGCGGGACCTGGGGCTTCTGGGCGTTGATGCGGATGCAGCCGCAGGTCGTGGCGGACTTGAAGACGGCGCCGGCCACCCGGACGTGGCTGTCCTGCAGCTTGGTGACGACGTCCAGAATGCTGCGGTGGCGGACCAGACCCTCCTGCACCGCGTCCTGGAACTCGTCCCAAAGCAGGTCCTTCATGACGGGACCTCCCTCGATCAGCGCGGATCCGTTCCGTGGACCGCGCGGGGGTGTCCCCACGTGGTCGCGGGCTCAAGAGGATGCAACCTGTGGCAGGAGGGGCGCGGGACCCCGATCGCACGCCCATTATAGGGAGCGCCCTTCCGCCTTGTCAACGCGGGCGGCGCCGGCCGGGGTGGCCAGACTCCTTGTGGGACAAGACTTTCTGGTGGGCGGTTCTGGGTCCGGGACCGGGCGCAGAGCAAGCGGGGGACGGCCCGTGATATACTAGGTCTGCGGCAGACGCCGGGGGTGGATTGTGTGTTTCAGGTTGGAGACAAGGTCGTCTACCCCATGCACGGCGCCGGCGTCATCGAGGCCATCGAGGAACGCGAGATCCAGGGTCGCCGCCAATCCTACTACATCATGCGCTTGCCCATCGGGGACATGAAGGTCATGATCCCGGTGGACGGCGCCCCGCGGGTCGGCCTGCGCGAGGTCATCGGCGACGAGGAGCTGCAGCAGCTCCTGGCGGTCCTCCGCGCCGAGCGGACCAGCATGTCGACCAACTGGAACCGCCGCTACCGCGCCAACACGGAAAAGCTGAAGACAGGCGACATCTTCGAGGTCGCGGAGGTTGTGAGAAACCTCACCCTGCGCGACCAGGAGAAGGGCCTGTCCACGGGCGAGCGCAAGATGCTGGACAACGCACGGCAGATCCTGGTGAGCGAGCTGGTGCTGGCGCGCGGCATCGACGAACTGGCCGCCAACGCGATCCTCGATCAGGCCTTGCTCGCGTAGCGCGGGCCCCTCAGCGAAGCTGTCGGGTACCGATGGGAGGGCGCGCGTCGCGCGCCCCTCTCTTAACGATACATGATCCGCGCGGGTCTGCCCCGCGCGGGCGCGGACAAAGGGGGGTTGCGTGGTGCACAGGTGGGCCCGTTGGTTGGCGGCCCTCCTCGGCGGGGCCGTCGGCTTCTGGGTCGCGGCGAACGTCGTGGAGGCGGTGCGCCAGATCCTGGCCATTTCGGTCAGCCGCTCCGAGCAGCTCGGGGCGCTGGCGCTCGGTGTGCTTGTGGTGGGACTGCTCGGGTTTCTGCTCGGCCCGGCTCTCGCCGAGGGGGTCGCGGCGACCACGCGTTGGCTGGAGGGGCACCTCGTCCGCCTTCCGGGTACCGACATCCTCTTCGGGGCCGCGGGCGCCATCATCGGACTTATCGTGGCCCTTCTTCTGGGGCCGGCTCTGTCCCGCATTCCCACCGTGGGCGACTTCCTCCCGGCGGTGGCCAGCGTCTTCTTCGCCCTGATCGGCTGGCGCGTGTTCGTGCGCAAGGGAGACGACCTCCAGCGCGCGATCGGGCTGCGCCGGATCCCCACCGATGGGAGCGCTGACCCGCGCCCGCGCACCCGGATGCTGCGCCGCAGGGCAGCGGCCCCGGAGGCCGGGAGCAGTCCTGTGCCGGTGGCCATGGGGGAGTCCGCCATGACTGTGAAGGTGCTGGACACGAGCTCGATCATCGACGGCCGCATCGCCGACCTCTGCCGCACCGGCTTCCTCGAGGGGCCGCTGCTCGTTCCGGAGTTCGTGCTGGACGAGCTGCGCCACATCGCCGACTCGTCGGACCCCCTGAAGCGCAACCGCGGGCGCCGGGGGCTCGATGTGCTGGCCAGCATCCAGAAGGAGCAGAGCGCGCGCGTCGAGATCGTCGATGCGTTGGCGGCGCCCGGGCAGGAGGTCGACAGCCTGCTGCTCCACCTGGCGCGCGAGCGGGGCGCCAAGGTCATCACGACCGACTACAACCTGAACAAGGTGGCCGGGCTCCAGGGCGTCCAGGTCCTGAACGTCAACGAGCTGGCCAACGCGCTGAAGCCGATCCTGCTGCCGGGCGAGGAGATCACGGTCCGTGTGGTCCGCGACGGCAAGGAGCCTGGTCAGGGCGTGGCCTATCTCGACGACGGCACCATGATCGTCATCGACGGGGGCCGGCGCTTTGTGGGCGAGGAGCTTGGCGTGGAGGTGACCTCCACGCTGCAGACTGCGGCCGGGCGCATGATCTTCGCGCGGCCGCTGGCGTCGGGGGCCGGCAGTCCCCTGCAGCGGGTGGCCGAGTCCCGGTGAGGCTGAGCACGGAGGCCGGCACGGTGAGCGATCACCCTGCCGGCCTCCTGTCGCATGGCCGGCGCCCTCCACTGACCCCGCGAGCGCACGGGGGGAACCCGTGCACTCCATGAACGCGCCGCGCTCGTCGATGATGATGCGGGGGCGGTGCATGCGGTGACGCCCGACGCCGGTTCATCCACAGCCAGCGAGGCGCCGCTGACGGCGAGCGGGGAGCGCGCCGATCGGGCGCGCGCCCGACAGCCCGCCAGCGTGCGTGCCGCGATTATCGTCGCCGGCGCGGGGTCAGGCCGCCGCATGGGGGCGCAGAAGCTGCTGCTGCCCCTGGCCGGACGGCCCGTCCTCACCCGGACGCTGCAGGCCATCCGCGCCTTCGCCGCCGCGGCGGAGGTCGTCGTGGCGGTCAAGCCCGGCACCGAGGCGACCATCCGCGAGCAGGTGCTCCTGCCCTACGGCCTGGAGGAGTCCGTCCAGCTGGTGCCGGGCGGGCAGGAGCGCCAGCGCTCGGTGGCCGCGGCCCTGGATGCGGTCTCGGCGTCCATCCCCATCGTGGTGGTGCACGACGGCGCCCGGCCGCTGGCCGGCTCGCTGCTCTTTGCCCGCGTCTGCCAGGAGGCGATGGTCACCGGCGGCGCCACGGTCGCGCTGCCGGCCCGGGAGACGCTGCACCGGGTCGACGGCAACGGGCTCGTCGTCGACACGCCGCCGCGCGAGTCGGTGTGGATGGCGCAGACGCCGCAGGCGTTCGACGCGGAGGCGCTGCGCGAGGTCCACCGCTGGGCGGCGCGCCGGTCGCTGGTGGCGACCGACGACGCGGCCCTCTTCGCGGAGGCCGGGCACCCGGTGCGCATCGTCGAGGGCGACCCCGGCAACATCAAAATCACCTTTCCAGAGGACCTTGCCATGGCGGAGGCCATCATTCACCAGCGCGAGGGCCGCGACGGCGGCGCGCGCACCACCCGGGTCGGCATGGGCTGGGATGTCCACCGCCTGGAGCCGGGCCGGCGCCTTGTGATCGGCGGAGTCACGATCCCGCATTCGGCGGGGCTCGCCGGCCACTCGGACGCCGATGTGCTGGCGCATGCCGTGATGGACGCCGTGCTTGGCGCCGCGGCGCTGCGCGACATCGGCGTCCACTTCCCGCCGTCGGACCCGGCGTACGCCGGTGCCGACAGCATCGAGCTGCTGCGGCACGTGGCGGCCCTGGTGCGCCGGGGCAACTGGAGCGTCAGCAACGTCGATGCCACCGTGGTGGCCGAGAGCCCGAAGCTCGCGCCGCACTACCCCGACATGTGCCAGCGCCTGGCGGAGGCCCTGGGCATCCCCGTGGGGTGCGTCAACGTCAAGGCGACCACCAGCGAGGGCATGGGGTTCGCCGGCCGCGGCGAGGGCATCTCCGCATATGCGGTGGCCCTGCTCGAGCGGCCCGGCTGAGAGCCGGCGCCCGGTGCGCCGCCTCTCAGCCGGGCTGTTGGGTGGCGCATTGCTGCGATGGTGGACCGGCCCTACGAAGGGTGCTCCAGACGGCGGGCAGGCGTCCACGCGCCGCCGGACCCGTCGCGCCGCCACTGGCCGCGATCAGCAGCATTTCCGCGCTGCGCCCCC
>DAHVAF010000098.1 GCA_027314765.1 Clostridia bacterium
GGTGCCTCGGGCCGCGGCCCGGCTGTGGCCCGTCCGCGCGGCCCGGAGCGCCGGTCCGTTGGGCTGCGGGGCCGCTTCCCCACCGCGATCCGCCTGAGTGCCCCGGAGCAGCGCCACCTTGGCGGCCGCGCCCCGTGCCTCACCACGCAGGGGGGCGGCTGCGACCCGTCCCCAGGGCGAAGGGTGTCCCGTCGCGACCTTGGCCCGTGCCGCTGTCCACACGCCACGGCGTGCCTGTGATCCTCGCGCGCCTGGAGTACCGGCTCCTTGGGCCGCGCCCCGCGGCCCACCACAGCGCGGCGCGCCTGCGAATCGCCCGCAGGGCCCGTGGTGCCGGGTCCTTGGGCTGCGGGTCGAGGTCTGGGCGACCCGGCGCGGCGGGCCCACCGCGCCAGGTCAAACCGCCCGGCCGCGGCGGCTGTGTGGCCGTGCCGCGATGCGCCACGTGGACGGCCCTCACGGGGAACCGTGGCAGGATCATCCGCCGTACCGATCGCAGGCCGGTCGGCCCATGAAAGGGTGTGGCTCCGCCCACTAGCATGGGCCCAGAGGTGATCAGTAGTTATGCGTACCCATCGGTTCCTGGCCATCGGTCTGCTCGCGGCGGTCACGGTCGCCGCGGCCGCCTGTGGCAGCGCGGCCAGCGTCAGCCAGGCCGCCCCGGCCCCCGGAGCCGCGCAGACGGTCGCCAGCGCGGCGCCCGCCGCGACCGCCGCGCCCGTCGAGGTCCACCTCTATATGTCGATCCTGACGGGTGGCCAGAACGGCAAGAAGGGCTGGCCCGAGTACATCCCCGCCAACTTCACGGTCCCGGCGAACGCCATCGTCGACGTGCAGATCCGCGACTTCGATGACGGCCCGGCCACCGTCTCCACCGGCATGAACCAGGTCAAGGGCACCGTCGGCGGCACGATGCAGGTCATCGACGCCGTGAACGGCCCGGTCGAGCAGCAGCCCGCCAAGACGTTGACCGAGATCCCGGCCAACGATGTCGCCCACACCCTCACCTTCAGCGGCAAGGGCTTCTCGCTGAACGTGCCCATTCCGCCGACCTCCACGGTGGAGTTCTCGTTCAAGGCGCCGGCCGCGGGCACCTACCTCTGGCAGTGCGAGTCGGCTTGCGGGACCGGCACGGACGGCTGGGGCGGCCCCATGGCGACCAACGGCTGGATGCAGGGCATCATGACCGTCACGCAGTGAGCGATCGGGCGGGGGCCGCCAAGGTCCCCGCCCGCACAGGGGGCGCTGACCGATGCGCGCGTTTGCCGTCGCCCCGCGGGCCGTCGCCTGGCGTGCCGCCCTGGTGCTACCGCTGCTGATCCTCGCCCGTGGCGACGTCGTGCTCGACCGCCTGCCCGGCCACGGCGTGCAGGGGCAGCTCCTGACCGCCGACCCCTGGCTCGGCATCTGGCTGACGCCCCACATCGCGCTCCACCTGGTCCTCGCCGACGACCTGATCCTGGCCGCCATGGCGGTGGCCATGGCCCTGCTCTGGGTGCTCATGCGCAACCGCGCGCCGGCGACCGGGGTCCCCTTCCTCATGGCCCTCGTGGGCCCCGGCGCCGCGTGCGGCTGAACGGCCTTCGCGCCGGCGGTCTGGCCGGCCCTGGCGAGCGTTCTGCCCCTGGCCCCCGCCGACAAGCTGGCCGCCCCGCAGGCCATGGACGGCATCACGCTGGCCGTGCTGCTGATCGCGATTCTCGCGGCGCTGGCCGCCCGCCACGGGCTGGCCCCCGCCGCGGCCCGCCGAGCCTACCGAGCCGCCGTCGTCGGCACCACCCTCGCCGCCGGCGGCATGTCCGCCCTGTATGTGGCCGGCGCCGCCTACCTCGGCATCACCGACCCGCAGGTCGGTACCCTGCCGCTCCAGGCGCTGGACACCCTCCTGCCGGTCCTGGTCGCCGCCGTTGCCGTGCTGTGGGTGCCGTCGCTTGCGGTCACCCTCCGCCCCCGCCTTGCCGAGCGGCCGCATGGCGCGTGGCTGCGGGTCGTCGCCCCCGCCGGGGAGGTCCCGCTGTGGTCGGCCGGCCTTGTTGCCGCCAGCACGCTCGCCTACGCGGTGCACCTTGGCGGCTGGGTCGCCCTTCAGGTCCTCTACGGCTAGTGCCGGCGTGTCCGATCGCGCTAGCACGCGCTCCTAAGGCATAATGGAAGAGGGAAGCCCCCCGAGGGAGGCGGCATCGACAGCATGGCGCGTAAGCAGGGCGCGGCGGCCGAGGCGCGGGCCCCGGCCACGGATCTGCCCGCCGAGCGGCTGCTCGGCATGTACCGGACCATGGTGACCACCCGCGCGGTGGACGAGCGCATGTGGCTCCTGCAGCGGCAGGGGGCCATCGCATTCACGATCCCCTGCAAGGGGCAGGAGGCCGCCCAGATCGGGGCGGTCGCGGCGTTCGACCCCAGCCGGGATTGGTTTTACCCCTACTACCGCGACGTCGGCGTGATGCTCTCGCTGGGCATGACGCCCCGCGACGTGTTCCTCGGCGGGTTCGGCAAGTTCGACGACCCCGAGAGCGGTGGCCGCCAGATGCCCTACCACTGGTCGCTGCCCAAGGCGCGGGTGGTCACGGGCAGCAGTCCGGTCGCCACGCAGATCCCGCATGCCGCCGGCACCGGGATGGCCCTGCAGCTGAAGGGCGAGGACGGCGTCGTGTTCTGCAGCTTCGGCGAGGGCAGCACCAGCAAGGGCGACTTTCACGAGGGCGTGAACTTCGCCGCCGTGCGCAAGGCGCCGGTGATCTTCTTTTGCGAGAACAACCAGTACGCGATCTCCGAGGGCCTGGAGAAGCAGATGGCCGTGCGCTCGGTCGCCGAGCGCGCAGCGGCCTATGGCATTCCGGGCGAGAGCGTGGACGGCAACGATGTGTTCGCCACCTACGCGGTGGTCCGCCGCGCCGTGGAGCGCGCCCGAGCGGGGGACGGCCCCACCCTGGTGGAGGCCCGCACCTACCGGCTGATGGCGCACTCCTCCGGGGACGACGACCGCAACTACCGCACCCGTGAGGAGATCGCCGAGTGGGCGAAAAAGGACCCGATCCAGCTCTTCAAGGAGCAGCTGATCCGCCAGGGCGTGCTGGATGAGGCCCGCGCCCAGGCCCTATCGGCCGAGGTCGCCGACGAGGTCGACGCCGCCACCGACGCGGCCGAGCAGGCGCCCTGGCCCGAGGTGGCCGACGCGACGCGCTTTGTCTACGCCGAGGGAGGGAACGGCCGTGGCCGCTAGCCAGAGCACCGCTGTCGCGGTCAAGCCGAAGTCCAACCTCGAGGCCGTGCGCGAGGCCATGCGCGAGGAGATGGCCCGCGACCCGCGCGTCATCCTGATGGGCGAGGATGTCGGCGTGCGCGGCGGCGTCTTCCAGGCCTCCGCCGGCCTTTACGACCAGTTCGGCAATAAGCGTGTCATCGACACGCCGCTGGCGGAGTCGGTGATCGTGGGCGCGGCGATCGGCGCCGCCGTGGCCGGCCTGCGGCCCATCGCGGAGATCCAGTTCGCCGACTTCAGCCACCCGGCCTTCGACCAGATCGTCAATGAGGCTGCCCGCGTCCGGTACAGGAGCCGCAACGGCTGGGGCTGCCCCCTGGTCATCCGCGCCCCCTTCGGCGGCGGCGTCCACGGCGGCCTCTACCACAGCCAGTCGGTCGAGGCCTTCTATGCTCATGTGCCCGGCCTGAAGGTCGTGGCCCCCAGCACGCCCGGCGACATGAAGGGCCTGCTGAAGTCCGCCATCCGCGACGACGACCCCGTGGTCTTCTTCGAGCACAAGGGGATCTACGGCGGCCCGCGCGAGGTCATCCCCGAGGGCGACCACCTCGTGCCCATCGGCAAGGCGGACGTCAAGCGCCCGGGCGAGCACGTCTCCGTGATCGCGTACGGGCTGATGCTGCACCGCTGCCTGCAGGCGGCCGAGGACCTGGCGGGCGAGGGCATCTCGGTCGAGGTGCTGGACCTGCGCACCCTGCGCCCGCTCGACACGGAGGCCATCCTGGCCACGGCCCGGAAGACCGGCCGTGTCTGCGTCGTGTACGAGGACAATAAGGCTCTCGGCGTGGGTGCCGAGGTGTCGGCCCTGATCGCCGAGCAGGCCCTGTTCGACCTGGATGCGCCCATCATGCGGGTCGCCGGGCCGGAGGTGCCGGCGATGCCGTATGCCCCGCCGCTGGAGGAGTGGTTCATGCCGTCCGCGGAGGGCATCGCCGAGGCGCTGCGCCACCTGGCCACGTTCTAGCCGAGCGCACAGGGTCGGCGCGGGTTTCGCCCGTGCCGATGCGGAGTACGAGGTCGGCGCGCGTTTCGCCCGCGCCGATGCGGGAGTACAGGGTCGGCGCGGGTTTCGCCCGTGCCGATGCGGAGTACGAGGAGGCGGATCCTTGCAGATCCTGATGCCGCAGCTGGGGGAGAGCGTCTCCGAGGGCACCGTCGACCGCTGGCTGAAGAAGGTCGGCGACCCCGTCAAGAAGTACGAGCCGCTGCTTGAGGTCGTGACAGACAAGGTCAACGCCGAGGTGCCCTCCACGGCGGCCGGGATCCTGCAGGAGATCCTGGTGCCCGAGGGCCAGACGGTGGCCGTCGGTACGCCCATCGCGGTGGTTGCGGACGCCGCGGCCCCCGCTGCGGCGCCCGCCAGCGCGCCGGCGCCAGCGCATGCGGCCACGCCGCAGCGTGCGGCCGCGCCGCCAGCCCACGCGGCGGAGGTGGGCAGCCGGTATTCCCCTGCCGTGCGTCGCCTCGCCGCCGAGCACAGCCTCGACCTCTCCCAGGTGCAGGGCACCGGGGCCGGCGGCCGCGTCACCCGCGAGGACGTTCTGGCCCTGGTGCAGGGCGGCCAGCGCGCGCCCGCCGCGGCCATCGCCACCCCGCCCGCCGTGGAGGACGAGGAGGAGCCCTCCGGTGTGCTCTTTGCGCCGCGCCCCCTGCGTGGCACGCCTTCGGCGCGGCCCAGCGCGCCCGCGGCGGCTCCGGCGGCCCGGGCACCCGCTGCCCAAGCCGCCCCGGCGCCCGCAGCGCCCGCATTGACGGCGGCGCCGGCGGCGCCGCCACCGAACGCACCGCTTCCGCTCGGCGCCGATGACGAGCGCCTGCCCCTCACGGCCATGCGGCGCACCATCGCCGAGCGCATGGCGCAGAGCAAGCGCGAGATCCCGCACGCCTGGATGATGACCGAGGCCGACGTCACGGGTCTTGACCGCCTCCGCCGGCAGGCCCTGGGAGAGTTCCAGCGGCGCGAGGGGTTTGAGCTCACCTACTTCCCGTTCTTCGTCAAGGCTGCGGTGGCCGCCATCCACGAGTTCCCGGCCGTCAACGGCCACTGGAGCGACGGCGTGGTCCTCCGCCGCCGCATCAACATCGGCGTGGCCGTCGGGCTGGACGACGGGCTGATCGTGCCGGTGCTGCGCGGGGCGGACGGGCTCTCCATCGCCGGCATCGCGCGGGCGGTCCGCGACCTGGCCGTGCGGGCGCAGTCGGGCAAGCTCACGCCCGACGACGTGCAGGGCGGCACCGTCACCCTCAACAACACGGGCACGTTCGGCTCCGTGGCATCACAGCCGATCATCCCGCCCGGCCAGGCGGCCATCGTCACGCTGGAGCGGGTGGTGCGGCGGCCGGCCGTCATCGGCGACGGCGAGGGCATCGGCGTGCGCGCGCTGGTGAACCTGTGCTGCTCGTTCGACCACCGCGTGCTCGACGGGCTGCAGGTCGGCCGGTTCATGCGGCGGCTGCGGCAGGGCATGGAGGCGTACGCGCCGGGGGAGAGCATCTACTGATGGACGACCAGGTGCTGGTGGCGGACATCGGCGAGGGCGAGGCGGACTGGCGGCGCAAGCCCGCGTGGCTGAAAGTGCCCATGCCGGGCAACGACAGCTACCGCGAGGTCAAGGACATGCTGCGCGGGCTGAGCCTGCACACGGTCTGCGAGGAGGCGCGCTGCCCGAACATCGGGGAGTGCTTCGGCCACCGCACGGCCACCTTCATGATCCTGGGCCGGATCTGCACCCGGGCCTGCCGCTTCTGCGCCGTGGAGACGGGGCGGCCGACGGGCCTCGACACCGAGGAGCCGGAGCGCGTGGCGGGGGCGGTGGCGCAGCTGGGGCTGCGGCACGTCGTGGTCACCTCCGTGGCGCGCGACGAGCTCGCCGACGGCGGCGCCTCGATCTTCGCCGCCACCATTCGCGCCGTCCGCGCGCAGGCGCCGGACTGCCGCGTCGAGGTGCTCATCCCCGACTTCCAGGGCGACCTGGACGCGCTGCGCGTGGTGCTGGACGCGGGCCCCGACATCCTCAACCACAACATCGAGACGAGCCGGCGCCTGACCCCGCGCGTGCGGGCGAAGGCGCGGTACGACCGCACGCTGGAGCTGCTGGCGCGGGCGCGGCAGCATGGCCGGCCCGGGCTGCGCACGAAGTCGGGGTTCATGGTGGGGCTCGGGGAGAGCCGGGACGAGTGCCTGGAGACCATGCGCGACCTGCGGGCCGCCGACGTCGACATCCTCACCGTGGGGCAGTACCTGCGGCCGAGCGCCAAGCACATTCCTCTGGTGCGGTACTGGACTCCGGCCGAGTTCGCGGGCCTGAAGGAGGCCGCGCTCGGCATGGGCTTTCGCCACTGCGAGTCGGGGCCGCTGGTGCGCTCCAGCTACCACGCCCACGAGCAGGTGGAGGCGGCGGGCTAGCCGCGATGGCGGCGTCTGGCGCGCCGGAGCCGCGGACACCCCATAGATCTCAGGCGCCTCGGACACCTCTGTCGCAGGAGGCGCCGGTGACGCCGGTGTCCACGGTGTCGCCTTCGTCGCCCACGTGCGGCTGGACCTGGCTTGGGCGCGTCGACTACGCCGCCGGCCTGCAGCTGCAGGCGCGGCTGGCCGGCGAGCGCAAGGAGGGGCGCGGCGAAGACCACCTGCTGCTGCTGGAGCACCCGCACGTGTACACGCTCGGCCGGCAGAGCAAGGCCGAGGACCTCCTCTGGGATGAGGCCGAGCGCGCCCGGCGCGGCGTGGAGGTCCACCCGATCGACCGCGGCGGCGAGATCACCTACCACGGCCCCGGCCAGCTGGTGGGCTACCCGATTCTTGACCTGGGCGGCCACGGGCGCGACCTGCACCTCTACGTGCGGCGGCTGGAGGAGACCCTGATCCGGGCCCTGGCCGGCTGGGGGATCGCGGCGGAGCGGTCGCCGGGCCTCCCGGGTGTCTGGGTGGGCAACGACAAGATCGCCGCCATCGGCGTGCACGTGTCGCGGTGGGTGAGCACGCACGGCTTCGCGCTGAACGTGGACACCGACCTCGCCTACTTCGACGGCATCGTGCCCTGCGGCCTGGCCGATCGCGGCGTCACTTCGGTGCGCGCCCTCACCGGGCGCGCGCCCGGCCTGCCCGAAGCCGCGCGCGACGTGGCGGCGGAGTTCGGTGCCGTCTTTGGCGTGGCGATGCGCGAGACGGCGACCGTGTAGCGCTCAGGCTTCGGCCTGGCGGAGATGGGCGGGGCTGACCGCCCCACGCGCGGCGCACCCGGCGGACAGGCAGCATAGCGTGGCACCATGGATGCCGACCTCAAGCACTTCCTCGCGGAGCGCTTCGACGCGATCGACCGGCGGCTGGACCGCATCGAGCACCAGCTCCGATCCAGGGCGTGCGACGGCGGCGAGCCGTGCCACCGCTGCGAGCGATGCCGGCATGGCGCGTGCTGCGACCGGTGCCGCCATGAAGCGTGCGGCGGGCGCGGCTGCTGCGGGCGGCCGGATTGCCGTTGCGGTGACGGCGCTGGCGGCGCGCTGCGGGCGTTCGGCGAGGCACAGGCGCTGCTTGGCGCCTTCGAGCGGGCGCGTGATGAGAGCCAGTGGCGCGCCCTGAACGAGGTCCGCGAGTCGGTCCATCTGCTATCGCGGCGGGTGTCGGCGCTGGAGCGCCGGCAGTGTTGCGGCGGGTCGCCCTGTTGACGGACGGTCGCCGTTTCGGCGGGGCGAGCGCGACGTGCCCGCCTACGTGCCGTCCGGCTCGTCGCCCTCCAGCGCGGCGGACTCCGCGGCCGCCGTCTCCGCGCACTCGGGGCAGAGGCCGTGCAGCAGCTCTGTCCGTCCGAAGATCACAAAGCCCTCGACCTCGCGCGGCAGCGGTTGGCGCCCGTGCGGCGGCGGCGCGTCGTGCATGCGGTGGCAGCGCACGCACACGACATGCGCGTGCGGCAGCGTGTCCGGATCGTAGTGCACCTGTCCGTCCCCGGCCTCAAAGCGCCGCAGGTCGCCTGTCTCGGCCAGGTCGTTGAGCGCGGCGTAGACCGTTGTCAGCGAAAGGTGCGGCAGCCACGACCGCAGACGCTCGTGGAGCTGCTCGGCGGTCGGGTGGCTCGTGTCGCCGTCGAGCGCCTGATAGATCAGCACGCGCTGCGGCGTGATCTTGCCGCCGCGGGCGCGGACGTTGGCGAGGATGTCTTCGATGGGGCGCACGGCCGTCCTCCCATTCCCGAGTGCTCAACTAGACTATGACGCCGTCTGGGCCGTCCGTCAATGCGGGAAAACACATCGTGCTGGTCGTCAGCAACCATGTCCGCCTGAACGGTTCAGCGAATCTGTCCGCCCATGCCGGCCGAGTCTGTCAAGCAGGTGTGAATTCGAGGACGACCTGGCGGTGCGGACGAACACGTAGAGCGAACGGGGCCCAGGGTGCCCGCCGGCCGTCCTGTGCCCACCGCCCACGCCGCCGTCCGCGGCGCCCTCCCACGGCGCGGCCCGCAGCCCCAGGCGTGCCCGCCGCCCACAGCCCGTCCAGCGCGCCGCCCGCGCGACGATACACGCGTCCGCCCGCGCGCAGCCGGACCGAGCCCGCCACAGCCCGCCCCTTCCGCCCTCCGGGCCATCCTCCCCCCTGTCCACCGGCTCCGGGCTCGCGCCCCTCGCCGGCAGGCGTCCATCCTTCGCCCGCCGAACCACAGCGCGGGGGAGGGGATGACGCCCGTGGCCGAGCGCATCACGACGGACGATCTGTACCGCTTTCGCTGGCTCTCCGACCCGCAGGCATCGCCCGATGGCCGGACCATCGCCTTCGTGGTCACCCGCACCGAGCGCGGTGACCGCGACAAGCCCTACCGCTCCGAGATCTGGACGGTGCCCGCCGAGGGCGGCGCGCCGCGCCAGCTGACGGCCGGTCCGCGCGACCGCCATCCCCGCTGGTCGCCCGACGGCCGCACCCTGGCCTTCGTGAGTGGCCGCGGCGGCGATGATCAGATCTACGCCCTGCCCGCCGCCGGCGGCGAGGCCCAACCCCTGACGGCGCGCAAGGGTGGCGCCGGCTCACCCCCGGTCTGGTCGCCGGACGGCACGCGCCTGCTCTTCACGGCCAAGGTCGGCCCGGTCCCTGGCCCCGACGACTCCGACGTCCGCGTGTACACCCGCATCAAGTACAAGCTGGACGGCCAGGGCTTCTTCGACCACCGCTACCGGCAGGTCTTCGTGACGCCGGCCGCCACCTCCGCGCCGGAGGCCAGCCCGGCCCAGCTCACCACCGGCGACTGGGACAAGACCGAGCCGGCGTGGTCGCCTGACGGCGGCCGCATCGCCTTTACCGGCAACCCCGATCCGGAATCCTCCGACATCGAGGGCGGCGCCGACATCTTCATCATGGCGGCGGCCGGCGGCGAGCCCGCGCGCCTGACCGCGTGCCCGGGGCCGAAGTCCAACCTGGCCTGGTCGCCCGACGGCAGGTCCATCGCCTACGCCGGCCACGACGACCACCTGCACGGCGCCACGGACGCCGGCGTCTGGGTCGTCCCGGCCCCGGCGCCGTCGGATCCCGCCGCCGGCCTCGCGCGGCCGCGCCTCCTGACCCAGGGCAGCAGGGCCACCGCCGGCAACCACGTCGGCTCCGACAGCCGGGCGGAGGCCCCGGCCGCCGCCATGGCATGGTCCGCCGACAGCCGCGAGATCCGGTACCTCGCGACCACCGGCGGCACGACCCATCTCTTCGCCGTCACCACCGGGGACACGCCGTCCGTGCGCCAGCTGACCGAGGGCCGCCGCAACCTCTACGCCTTCGCGGGGGACGCCATCGCCGCCGGCGACGCGCTGAACCCGGGCGACCTCTACGCCGGTCCCGGCGGCAGCCGCCGCCTGACCGACCTCAACCCGTGGCTGCGCGACCTTCAGCTCTCCAGCCCCGAGCCCTTCACCCATGCTGGCGCGGGGGATTGGACCTGCGAGGGCTGGATCATGCCGCCGGTCGGCCTGCAGCCGGGCGCCGCGCCCAGGAGCCACCCCGCCGTGCTGGAGATCCACGGCGGTCCGCACGGCGCCTACGGCGAGGCCTTTTTCCACGAGTTCCAGCTGCTGGCCGCCGCCGGCTACGCCGTGATCTTCTGCAACCCGTGCGGCAGCGTCGGCTACGGCGAGGAGTTCACGAACCAGGTCAACTTCGACTGGGGCGGCCACGACTACCGCGACATCATGGCCTGCGTGGACCACGCCCTGGCCCGCTGCCCGTGGATCGACCCGGACCGCCTGGGCGTGACGGGCGGCTCCTACGGCGGCTACATGACCAACTGGGTCGTGGGCCACACCGACCGCTTCAAGGCCGCCGTCACCGACCGCAGCACCTGCAACCGCATGAGCCACTGGGGGCAGGGCGACATCGCCTTCCACCACGCCGACGTCAGCTTCCACGGCCTGCCGTTCGACAACCCGGACAACTACCTGCGCCACTCGCCGATCATGTTCGTCCGCAACGTCAGGACGCCGATCCTGATCATGGCCGGCGAGAACGACCTGCGCTGCAACATCCAGCAGAGCGAGGAGTGGTTCGTGGCCCTGCGCCGCCTGGGCAAGACGGCCGAGTTCGTGCGCTTCCCCGGTGAGAGCCACGGCATGTCGCGCGGCGGCCAGCCCCGCCACCGCATCGAGCGGCTGGCGCGCCAGGTCGCCTGGTTCAACAAGTACATCCAGCCGTGAGCCCGCCCTGGCGCCGGCGCCTGCCCGCGCTCTCCGCCGCCCTCGACCGCTGCGCCCGGGAGTGGCGGCTTCGCCTCCTGCCGCCATTCCCGGGCCTGTCCTACAACTACACGGCCCCGGTGCAGCTGCCGGACGGCGGCGAGGCCGTGCTGAAGGTGTGCCCGCCGGACGAGCCCGAGCTGGCGACGCAGATCGCCGCCCTGCGCGCGTACGGCGGCTGCGGCGCCGTGCGGCTGCTGGCCGCCGACCCGGCCGCCGGAGCGCTGCTTTTGGAAAGGGCCGTGCCTGGCACGGCCCTCCCCGACGGTCCGGGGGCGGAGGCGGTGGTGGCCCAGCTCATCACCCGCCTGCACCGGCCCGTCGCGGCGACGCACCCGTTCCCGACGGTGGCCGACTGGGGCCGGCGGGCGTTTGCCGGCCACCGCGCGCGGTATGGCGGCCCCGGTCCCCTGCCGCGCGGGCTGTTCGAGCAGGCCGAGACCACCCTGGTGGAGCCGCCCGCCGCGCCGTGCCTGCTTCACGGCGACCTCCACCACGACAACGTGCGAGCCGCCACGCGCGCCCCCTGGCTGGCCATCGACCCCAAGGGCGTGGTGGGAGACCCCGCCTTCGACACCTATGCGTTTCTGCACAACCCCATCGGGGTGGTGATCCCCCCGGACGTGCAGCGCCGCCGGGCTGACGCCCTGGCCGGCGCCCTGGGCATGGACCGTGCGCGCGTGCGCCGCTGGGCCGTGGCCGGCATCATGCTGTCCGCCGTCTGGACTCTTGAGGACGTCGCCCCCGCGGAGTCCGACTGGCGCCACGCGGTGGGCTGCGCCGAGGCCCTCACCCAGTGACGAGCTTCCAGCCCACCAGCACGGCGGCGATCACGACGAGGACCTGGAGCGCCCGCGCCAGCAGCCGCCCGCTCAGCGCGCCCACCAGAAATCCAGCCGCGACCACCGCCCCGGCGAAGTCCCAACGCGTCCACCCGCTCGGTGCGTGGCTGGCGACGAGCGCAGTGAGCTGCGCCAGCGCGCCCTCCAGCCAGGTGACCATCCCGGCTGTCCCCCTCAAGCCCATAAATTTCGCCCGAACGCGCGGAAACCTGTCGCATCCGCCCAATTGGGGTCGTAGCGCGCATTACGTCTCGTACTTCAAGATCCAGCCCCGCACCCCGAAGAAGGATGCGGGGGTGGGGGCTTCACGCGTCGCGGGATCTGGGCACCGCTGGCCATCGCGGCCGGCGTGGCCGCCGCGGTGTCCCTCCTGACGCTCCTCGGCGCGCTCGGCTGGGCACGCTGGCGCCTCTACGACCTGGCGAGCGAGCTCGCCGCGACCGCAAGCCCGAACCCCCGGATCGCCATCGTCGGCATCACCGACAGCGACCTCGCCGCCTACGGCCGCAGGCCGTGGCCGCGCAGCATGGAGGCGCGGCTGGTCGACAGGCTGCACGCCGACGGCGCCCGTGTCATCGCCCTCGACCTCCTGTTTCAGGAGCCGAGCACCCCCGCCGGTGACCAGGCCCTGGCGGCGGCGGCGCGCCGGGCTGGCAATGTGATCTTCGCGGGCTACGCCACGCTGTCCGCGCGGCCGAGCGCCACGCCGCTGGCCACCGCTCTGTCGCAGCCCGTGGCCCCCCTTCGCGCCGCGGGTGCCATGGGCCTGATCAACGCCGCGCCGGATTCCGACGGCGTGCTGCGGCGCGCGGTGCCGGGGGCGAGCCTCGGCGGCCAGATGCTGCTCGCCATGGACGTGCTGGCCGCCGAGCGCGCGGGCGGCCGGATTGCCCGGGTGCCGCTGCTCCCCGATGGCGACTACCTCATCCACTACGCCCTGCCCTCGACCTTCCCGGTCGTGTCGGTGGGCGATGTGCTCACGGGCCGCGCCGGTCCGTCCCTGCTCCGGGGGCGCGTGGTGCTGGTGGGCGCCTGGGCCGCCGGCCTCGGCGATCGTTGGCTGACGCCCATTGGCGGGCCCCTGCCCGGGGTCCTGGTCCACGCCGAGAGCATCCGCACCCTGCTGGATGGCGGCATCGCCGTGCCAGGTACTGCCGCGCGGGCCGCTGCGGTGCTGATCGCCGCCCTGGCCGCGGCCCTGCTGTCCGCCTGGGCGGGTCCCTGGCTCGGCATGGCAGCGGTCGCCGGCCTCGCCCTGGCGACCATCGTGTGGGCCGCGGCCTCGCTCGCGTACGGGGTGGCCGTCGACGCGGCCGCGCCGCTGCTCGCGCTGCTGCTCACCTGGGCGGGAACAGCGGCCTGGACCACCTCATCCGAGCGCCGGGCCCGGGCCCGGATCACCGCCCTGTTCGGCCGGCACGTGGGGACGGAGGTCGTCCGCTCGCTGATGGAAGCGCCGGCCGGCGGCCCCGACACCGGCGGCGTCCGCGTGCCCGTGACCGTATTGTTCCTGGACATGCGCGGCTTCACGGCGTTGGCCGGCGCGCAGAGCCCGGAGGCCGTCGTCGCGATCCTGAACCGGGTCTTTGACGCCGTGGTGCCGCTGGTGCTGAGCTCAGGCGGGATGCTGGACAAGTTTGTCGGCGACGGGCTCATGGCCCTGTGGAACGTGCCCACGCCCGTCCCTGACCACGCGGCGCGGGCTGTCGGGGCCGCCATCGCCATGCAGCGGCGCCTGGCGGAGCTGGATCCCCTGGGGATTCCCGTGGGCTTCGGCATTGGCCTCGCCACGGGCGAGGCCGTGGTCGGCAGTGTCGGCACGCGGAGCCGCCAGGAATACACGGCGATCGGCGACACGGTGAACGTCGCCGCGCGGCTGCAGGAGCAGGCCGCCGCCGGCGAGATCCTCGCCAGCGCGGCGACCTGGTCGGCCTGTCAGGCGGCCCATCCCGACCTGGCTGCGGAGCAGCGGCTGATCACCGTGAGGGGGCGAGAGCTGCCCCTCTCGGTGTTTGCGCTGCGCCCTCCGGCGCCGGCGCCAGCAGCCCTGCTCGCCCTGCCGCGATGAACGCGGCCGCCAGGCCCGGATCGAACTGCTGCCCCGCGCCCGCCTGAATTTCGCGCAGCGCGGTCGCGGGCTCCTCCGCCTCATGGTACGGACGGTCTGACGTGATGGCGTCGTAGGAATCCGCGATCGCGACCACCCGGGCCAGGAGTGGGATGCCCTGGCCATGCAGCCCGTCCGGGTACCCCGTGCCGTCAAAGCGCTCGTGGTGGTGGCGCACCGCCTCCGCGACCGGCTGCAGCATCAGCCCGGCATCCAGTCGGGCGATCATGTCGGCGCCGTTTTGCACGTGCTCGCGCACCTGGCGGGTCTCACGGGCGTTGAGGCGTCCGTGCTTGCGCAGGATGAGGGGCAGGACGCCGAGCTTGCCGACATCATGGAGAAGACCGGCCCACTCCGCCTGCTTTCTCGCCTCCTTGCCGAGTCCCACCCGCTCGGCAAGGACCGCGCAGTACCGGCTCACCCGCTGCGAATGGCCCGCCGTGCAGGGATCCCAGGCCTCGATCGCCGTGATCAGGGACCGGATGAGGCTTTCATGGACCCGCTGGGTGTGCTCGAACAGCAGGCTGTTGGCCAGGGCCAGGGCGGCCTGCCGCGCCAGCGCCGTGGCCAGCTGCAGGTCCTCGCTGTTGAAGCGCTTCCGCTGCCGCTTGTTCACGAACTGGAGGGCCCCCAGCACCTGGTGGCCCGCCTCGAGCGGCACGCACAGCAAGGACCGCGTCCGGTACCCGGTCGAGGCGTCGATGTGGGACGCCCACAGCGGGTACCTCCGCACATCGTCGACCAGGAGGCCGGAGCGCAGCACCACCGTCTGTCCGACCAGCCCCTCGCCGCTGCGGAGGTGGGCCTGCCGCACCGCCTCGGCCCTTGGCCCCCGCACCGCGCGCGGGGTGAGCCGCTCACCCTCGAGCAGCCAGAACGTGCCGGCCTCGGCGTTCACGGCCATCATGCCCTGCTCCAGCACGAGGTCGAGGACGTCGTCCACGTCCAGTGAGGTGCTGATGGCGTAGGCGACCCGCACCAGGGTCTCAAGCCGCCGGTGCTCTTCGGGCGTGATGACACGCTCGTCGCCCGCGTGGCCGGGAGCATGCCCAGTCGACGCGTCAGCCGTGCCCAACAAGCTCGTCACGCTTCCTATCGCGTTTGCATTGCTCACGACAGTCCCCCGGTCCCCGGCGCGGACACGGCAGTATTGGCCCCGCCCGCGCCGCTGCCACTGCCTTGGCCGGTGCCGCCGGCGCCGCTGCCGCCGTTGGCCCCGCCCGACTGGCCGTTGCCCTGGCTGCTTCCGTTGGTGCCGCTGCCGCTGGCCTGCCCGCTGCCGTTGGTGGCGTTTCCGCCACTGCTGTTGGCGACGCCACTCGTTTGGCCGTTGGCGTTGGCCTGGCCGCCGGCGTTGGTGGCGCTACCGTTGCCGCCGCCGTTTCCCGGGGTGTTGACGTTGGTCTGAGCGCTGCCGCTGGCGACGCCATGGCTGTTACCGCCGCCGCTTGCCTGGCCGCCGGCGTTGGTGGTGCCACCGTTGCCGCCGCCGGTTGCCGGCCCGTTGCCACTCGCCACGCCGCCACTGGTCCCGCCGCCACTGGCGGTGCCCTGGCCGGCGCCGCCACTGCCGCCGCCACCGCCGGGGCCGCTGCCGTTGGTGGCGCTCCCAGCACCGCTGTTGGCACCGCCGTTGCCCTGACCCTGGCCGTTGCCGTTGCCCTGGCTGCCAGGCGAGGCGCCGCCATTGCCGCCCGCCGCGCCCTGGCCGTTGCCGCCGCCGTTGCCGTTACTTCCGCCGCTCTGGCCTGGGTTGCCGGAGCCCGCCGGCGCGCCGGCGCCACCGGCACCGGCCACACCACCGGTCGCCGGAGCCTGGCCCGTGAGCTCCACCTCGGCCCCGCCGGTGGTCGTCACGGAGCCCGCATACGGCTGGCCGCTCAGCTGGTTCAGGTCCTGCTGAATCGTGGGCGCGGCCATCTGGAGCAATGCCTGCTGGCTGGTGACGGACTGCTGCGGCGCCAGCGTCTGCGTCTGCGCCGCGACCCGGGCGTCGGCCACTGCGCTCGCCAGCCACGAGTCGACGGCGACGCCGCCGACGGGGGCGGCCGGCGACGCCGGGGCGCCCGCGCTGGCCACAACGCTCTGCTCGTCCGCCCGCACCGGCACCTGCGCGCCCTGTCCGCCCTCACCCGCCAGCGTGACCTGGCCCGACAGGACATCGGCCGTGGTCGCCCCGGACGGCGCGACATCCACCAGGAAGGTGGTGCCGCGGTCACCGATGACGGCGGTGGGCGTGTTCACCGTCAGCTGGGAGAGCCCGCCCCCCAGGTCGAAGATGCGGGCAAGGATGCGTCCGACGAGCAGCGTGAAGGAGGCGACGCGGGAGCCGGCCGTCTCGCCCGAGCCGAGGTCCGTCAGCTCCAGGCTCGACCCCGGCGCGACGTCGATGAGCGAGCCGTCGCTCAGGCGCACCTGGGCGCTGCCGTCGCTGGCTGTGACGATCCGGTCCCCGGGCGCCAGGCCCAGGCCCGGCGCGGCGTCAGCGACCCCGCCACCGCTGTCGAACAGCTGGACCCCGCCTGAGGCGGCGGCGATGGCCGCCGCCGGCACCACGCCCGCATCGTCCACCGTCAGCGATGCCCCTGACGGCTCCCACGCGGGCTGGGCGCCCAGCAGCCCCAGCAGCGCCAGGGGCGCGAAGACATTCCCATCCTGCTGGATGGGCGCCGGCTCCAGGTCGAGCGCGGCGCCGTCGACGTAGGCCGTGGTCGAGCCTGCGGCGATTCCGAGACGGGTGTTCCCGTCCGCCGCCGTCACCTGGGCGGAGCCGGCAGCCTCGGTGACGTCCAGGCCCAGGGCCTGGAGCAGGCCGCTGGCCTGGAAGTACCAGGTGCCGCCCCGCTCCAGGGCGGCGACCGGCGCCAGGCTCGGCTGGCCGTTGACCTCCACGGTGGCCGAGATGGCGGTGTCGGCCTTGGCGGCCGGCGGCAGCATGACCGCCGCCACCACCAGGGCCGCGGCCCCCATGAGGCGTGCATCGTGCCAAAGGTGCCTGCCCGCGACCGGGCCTGAGTCCGGCGACCCACGGTCGGTACCTGATCTCGCGTCCGTGCGAGCCACCCCCCGCCGAAGTGCGGCAGAGCCCCATTCCTTGGGTCATGGACGATATCTCATCACTTTATCGGAGCATGTCCCCAGAATTTTTAGCGCGGCCCCTACGACCGTGCCGCCGCCCGGACGGCGACCACGTCCGCCACCTCGGCTCGGCCCCGGGTGGCCCAGGCCAGCACGCCGAGCTCGGTCCCATACCCGGCCAGCGTCGCCAGCGCGACGACGTCCACCGCCGGCCAGGACCCCAGCGCCACCACGCCCGCGAACCCCGCCGCCGTCAGCATGGCCAGGTTGGCCGCCGACCCGGCGATGATCGCCCACGTGGCGCGCCCCCGCACCAGGATGCCCTGCCAATACTGCTGCTGGGCCACGAGCACCGGCAGCGCGACCAGCAGGACCACCGCGTTCCTCGCGAGAGCCAGCACCGTACCCTCGATCCCGATGATGCGGCTGAAGTAGAAGGGCAGCCCGAAGGGCAGCAGAACCGCAACCACTGCCGTGGCCACCCCGCCGACGCTCATCGCGAACCGCCACTGCGCCCTGTCGTCGATGCCCTCGGGCGAGGCGATGACCAGCTGCTGCGTCATGGTCACCGGCCCCTGGATGAGGAACAGCGCCGCCCACGCCACCGGCCAGGCCGCCAGGGACGGCACGGCCAGGAGCCCGCGGGCCAGCTGGGCCGCCGCCACGGTGCGCCCGAGGAACGAGACGCCGCTGGTGAGGGCCAGGGGCAGAAAGAAGGCGACAAGCCGGCGCAGGCTGAGGGGCGGCCCACCCCCCGCCGGCTCGCCGGCGGCCCGGGCGGCGAACGTGATGAAGACGGCCTCGGCCGAGACCCCGAGCGCCAGGGCCAGCCCGCCGACGGCGACCCCGAGGTCCGGCCGCAGCAAGAGCCCGCCGATCAGCACGATCGCCACAGTCACGGTGCGCACGCCCGTGCCGATGCCGACGGGCCGGGTCGCCCCGCGGCGGATCAGCAGCCCCTGATAGAATCGGCGCCAGCCGATGGCGGGGCTCCACGGGATCATGGCGATCATGCCCGGCCGCGCCACGGCCACGACCGCCGCCGGCAGCCCGAGCCAGCGCCCGAACACGATCCCGTAGAGCGGCGTCAACGCCACGATCGCATGAAGGGCCCCGCACCCCGCCCCGACCGCCAGCATGAAGCCGAACACGAGGCGCCGCGTGTCGCGGCTGTACCCGAGGGCGTTGGCCGCGTGCAGCAGGGGGATGACGGGCGCCTCGATGAGCAGCGAGACGGCCAGCACGGCCCCGTACGCCGCCAGGGCGACCTCCGGGCCCGGCACCCGCGCCAGCCCCGCCGAGACCAGGGCCTCGGCCGTGCCCATGAGCAGGCTGGAGGCGGCCAGGGGCAGGAACAGGCCGAGCAGGCGCCGGCCCGGCGCCATCAGGGCGCGACGAGGTTGCGCAGCACGAAGCCGAGGTTGGCCGGCCGCTCCGCAAGCCTGCGCATGAGGTAGGGGTACCATTCCGTGCCGAACGGGATGTACACGCGCACCCGGTGCCCGGCCCTGGCCAGCTCGCGCTGCATCCCCGCCCGGATCCCATAGAGCATCTGGAACTCGATGGCCTCCGGGTCCGCCCCCAGCCCCGTCGCGTACGCGATCAGCGCCGGGTCGTGGGTCGCCACGGCCGTGTGGAAGCCGCGGCCCACCTGCCGCGCCACCAGGCGCCGGTAGCTGGCATCCGTGTCCGCCTTCAGCGGATAGGCGACGGCCGGCGGCTCGCGGTAGGCCCCCTTCACAATGCGCACGTTGGGGGCCAGCGCATCGAGCGACGCCAGGTCGGCCTCGCTGCGGTAGAGGTAGGACTGGATGACGACGCCCACGTTGTCGTAGCCCGCCGCCCGCATCTCGCGGTAGATGTCCAGCGTCACCCCCGTGTAGGCGGAGCTCTCCATGTCGATGCGCACGAAGTTATCGTACCTGCGGGCGGCGTCCAGCACGCGGCGCAGGTTTGCCACCGCCAGCCCGCGGTCGATGTCGAGACCCATCATCGTCAGCTTCAGCGAGGCGTTGCTCTTCACCCCGGAGGCCGCGATGGCGTCGAGGATGGCGACGTACGAGTCCGCCGCCGCATCGGCCGCCGCCCGGTCGGCCACGCTCTCGCCGAGGTGGTCCAGCGTGCCGAGGATGCCGTCGCCGTTGGCCGCCGCCACCGCCCGCATGGCCTCGGCGACGGTCTCGCCGGCCACGAAGCGGGTGGCGCCGAACGCCGGCCCGTAGCGGCGCACCATGCGCCCGATCCCCGGGTGGCTGGCAAGGGACAGGATCGTGCGCCGGCCAAGCGACTCGAACAACCGCGTGCCCCCCACAATGTTTGTACGGCAGGCTTCTGCCCGCTGCACGTCAAACCTGTCCAGCCGGCGGGAGGCGGATGCCATGCAGGCGCGGGCGGAGCTGCTGCGGGAGCTGACGGAGGCCCCAGGAGCCCCGGGCTTTGAATCATTCGTGCGCGACGTCGCGATTCGCGCCGTCGCCGATCGTGGTGAAGCGCGGCGCGACGTCGGCCTCGCGGGCGACACCCCCGGGATGCGGCCGGACGAGGCCCAGGCCAGGCTGGGCGGCGGCCCCGTGGCCCCGCTCCACGACGGCAGCCTCATCCCCAACCCGCGCCTGCGCGACCTGGTGGCCGACACGGCCGCCCGCGAGGGCATCCCGTTCCAGTACGACCTGATCCCCGGCGGCGGCAACGACGGCGGGCGCTTCCAGCAGTTCGGGCACGGAGTGCCCACGCGCGGCTTGCGTATGCCGGCGCGATATATCCGCGGCGCGACATCCGTGATCAGCCCCGTGGACTTCGATCATGCGGTAAACTTGCTCACTGCCGTCGTCCAACGCCTCGATACGGACACGGTGCGGGGGCTGCTATCGTGAGGGTCGTGGTTACGGGCGCCGCAGGGGCCCTTGGCGCCGCGGTCGTCGACACGTTCGCCAAAGCGGGCTGGGACGTGAAGGGGTTCACGCGGCAGGATGCCGACCTCCTGGACGCCGAGGCCACGTCAGCGGCCTTCAAGGGCTGCGGCCCCCTGGACGCGCTCGTCTGCTGCGCCGGCGGGTACAGCGAGGCGCAGGTCCATGAGTTGGACCCCGCCGAGTTCCGTCGTCTGTTCGATCTCAACGTCATGACCGCCTTCAACGCGATCCGTGCCGCGCTCCCCTTCATGAAGGGCAAGGGCGCCATCGTGACCGTGTCGAGCCAGGCCGCTGCGGCCGGTGAGTCGGGTCTGGCGGCGTATACCGCGAGCAAGGCGGCGCTCATCCGTCTGACCGAGACGGTGGGGGCTGAAAACCCGGGCGTCCGCTGCAACGCCATCCTCCCGGGCATGATTGACACGCCGCAGAACCGGGCTGACATGCCGGGGGCGGACACCTCCGGCTGGACGCCGCCCGCCAAGATCGCTGGCGTCATTCTCTTTCTATGCACGGACGATACGGTTCGGGGGGCGTCGATCCCCGTTTGAGGCTCTGGGCACTGGATCTTGACGGAACACTCGTCCAGCGGGACGGGACCATCACGGATGCCGACCGGGCCGCGGTGGCGGCGGCGCTGTCGCGCGGCGAGCATGTGGTGCTGGCCACGGGCCGGGCCTTCGCCGGCTCGATCGCTGTCGCCCGCGACCTGAATCTGCACGGCCCCATCATTGTCACCACCGGCGGCCAGACCCTCGACCTCGATTCGGAGGCGCGCATCGACGAGCGCCGCCTCGACCTGGCGCTGGCGCGCGAGGTCCTGGCCTTTTGCCGGGCCCGCGGCTACCCCGCGGGCGCCTTCCGCGACCTGGGCCGCGACGTGCGGTGGGTCGTAGCGCCGACCGAGTGGCGGCGCGTACCCGTCGTCGACCCGCAGCTGCCGGAGTCGCTGGCCGAGGCACCGGAGCAGCTCGTCGTCCTGGACGAGGAACCCGTGCTGGAGGTCATGGCGCGCTTTCCGCGTGCCCACATCCTGCCGCTGCCCAACCCGAAGCAGCCCGTCGCGGCGCATGTTCTGCACCCCGAGGCCACCAAGGGCCAGGCCCTGCTCCGGCTGGCCGCCCGTCTGGGCCTGGCCCAGGGCGATCTGGCCGCGGTCGGCGACAGCGCCAACGACGTCAGCATGCTGCGGGCAGCCGGCCATGGCGTTGCGATGGCCGGCTGCCCGCCCGATGTCGCGGCGGCCGCCCGGGCCATGGTGGGCTCGGTCGCGGAGGCCATGGCCCTGCGCTGACCCTGTGATATTGTGCTAGAGGTTTGGCAGGGGCCGGCGGCCCGCGAAGCCGTCGTCGTAGCCGTGGTAGTGGGTCACGGCGGGCTCGCCCAGGCGCCAGCAGAGGAGCACGGGCTTGCCGTCGATCACGGCCGGGAAGTCGACCAGCGGCGGCTGCAGGCCCTTAAGCTGGCAGCCGAGGGCGGCCACGGCGGCCAGCCCCTCGTCGAACTCGCCGCGCGCCTCGTGAAGGGCCGCGCGTGCGGCACGATAATCAGCGGCCATGATGAGCACACCGTCATCGGTGACGCCGACCTCGCGGATCCGCTCGCACTCCAGGGTCAGGGCCTGGCAGCGGGCGGTGGCGTCGCGGATGCCGGGTAGCAGCGCCGTGAGCTGCGGGATGAGGGCGTTGGCCTCGGCCACCGTGAAGGTCCGCTCCAATGGGACCATCCCTCCCGCCGTCATTGTAGCGTGGAGGCTGAGGCCTTGAAGCACGTGATCGTGGGCAACGGCGCGGCCGGCACGACGGCGGCCGAGCTGATCCGGAGCCAGGACCCCGGGGCCTCGGTCACCCTCATCACGGACGAGCCCCACCCGCTCTACAACCGCGTGGCCCTTCCCCGCTATATCAAGACCCTGGTGCCCGAAGAGAAGGTCGTCATGCGCAGCCCGGCGCAGTACGCGCAAGCCGGGATCAGCTTCCTCACCGAGACCCGCGTCAGGTCGGTGAGCGTGGAGGAGCACACGCTGCTGCTGCAGCCCGGGGGAGAGCTGCCCTGGGACCGGCTGCTCATCGCCACCGGTGGCCGCCCCAACCCGCTGACCGTGCCCGGGGGCGACGCGGCCAACGTGCACACCTTTCAGACCCTGGACGACAGCAAGGCCATCCTCCGCGACATCGGCCGCAGCCGCAGCGGCGTCGCCGTGGGCGGCTCGTTCATCGCGTACGAGCTGACGGAGGGCTTCCGCCACCACGACCTCGACTCCACCTGGCTGATCCGCGGCCCGCGCTGGCTGCGACGGATCCTGGACGCGGAGGGCGGGCGCCTGGTCGACCGCATCGCCAGCGAGCACGGCGTGCACATGGTCTACGGAGAGGAGGTGGCCGAGGTCCGCGTCAGGGACGGGCTGGCCGTGGGCCTGCGCACGACGGGCGGCCGCGAGCTGCCCTGCGACCTGATCGGTGTGGGGCTCGGCCTGCGCATGAACATCGACTTCCTGGCCGGCAGCGGCGTGGCGACCCACCGCGGCGTGATCACCGACCGGTTCCTGCGCACGAACGTCCGCGACATCTTCGCCGCGGGCGATGTGGCGGAGTTCGACGATGTGGTCCTCGGGCGGCACAACATGATGGGCACCTGGGACAATGCCCTGGCCCATGGGCGGGTGGCGGCCCTGAACATGCTGGGGGGCAGCGAGCCCTACGCGGATGTCCCCACCTACCAGAGCGGCCTGTTCGACACCATCATCTCGGTCCTCGGGATGACGCCGGAGAACCACCCGGACCTGGAGTCGGTCGGCGCGGTGGACATGACGGCCCGGACGTGCCGCAAGCTGTTCTTTCTGGGCGACCGCCTGGTCGGCGCCGTCCTCATCGGCTCCATCCACGGCACGCGCCGGCTGATGGACTTGATCCGGGCCGGCGCGCAGGTGGCCGTCAGCGAGCGGCGGGGCCTGCTTGCCGCGCGATGAACGCGTCCGGCTCAAACGCAAACGCAGGGCGCGGTCATCTGCGTCGAGCGGTTCAAATGAAGCGCGCGGTCATCCGCGTGCGGGCGGCTCAAATGAAGCGCGGGGACATCCGTGCGCGAGCGGTGCACACGACACGCGCGCGTCTTCCGCGTGCGTGCGGCTCAATGAAGCGTGCGGTCATCCGTGCGCGGGCGGCTCAAATGAAGCGCGGGGTC
>DAHVAF010000099.1 GCA_027314765.1 Clostridia bacterium
CGCGGCCATAGGAGTCGAGCGTGTTGCGGGCCAGGCCCCGCTCAACGGCCAGGTGGTCGAGGAACTGGCCGATCCGCTCGTGGTCGCGCGACAAGCTCTCCGCCGCGACGATTCCCTCCTGTAACCCCGCAATCGCACGGGACAAACCCGGGCGATCCGTGCTCAGCCGAGCGCGGCCTCAAGGGCCACGTACGGCATCCCGTGCGCCTCGGCCACGGCCTTGTACGTGACATGGCCGTTCCAGGTGTTCACGCCGCGACCGAGCGACGCGCTGTCGCGGAGGGCCCGCTCCGCACCCTTGTCCGCCAGCGCGAGGGCGTAGGGCAGGGTCGCGTTGGTCAGGGCCAGCGTCGAGGTGCGCGGCACGGCGCCCGGCATATTCGCCACCGCGTAGTGCACGACCCCGTGGCGCACGTAGGTGGGCTCGGTGTGCGTGGTGATGCGGTCGATGGTTGCGATCGAGCCGCCCTGGTCGATGGCGACGTCCACGATGACGGAGCCCGGCCGCATCGCCCGCACCATGTCCTCGCTGACGAGCTTGGGGGCGCGTGCCCCGGGCACGAGAACGGCGCCGACCAGCAGGTCCGCGTCGGCCACCGCCTCAGCGATGGCGTACGGCGTGGACATGAGGGTCGTCAGGCGCGGGCCGAAGAGGTCGTCCAGCTGGCGCAGGCGCAGGGTGCTGATGTCCAGCAGCGTGACGCGGGCGCCCATGCCTGTGGCGACCTTGGCCGCGTTTGTGCCCACGGTGCCGCCGCCGATGATGACCACGTGGCCGGGGCTGACGCCGGGCACGCCGGCCAGCAGGACCCCGCGGCCGCCCTGCGGCCGCTCCAGGAAGTGGGCGCCCACCTGCACGGCCATGCGCCCGGCGACCTCGCTCATCGGCTCGAGCAGCGGCAGCGACCCGTCCGGGCGCTCGACGGTCTCGTAGGCCACGGCATCGACGCGGGTGTCGACCAGCTTGCGGGTGAGCTCCGGCTCGGGCGCCAGGTGCAGGTAGGTGAAGAGGCAGAGGCGGGGGCGGAAGTAGCCGAACTCGACCGGCTGGGGCTCCTTGACCTTGACGACGAGGTCGCCGGCCCAGGCATCGCCGGGTTCCGGGACGATGGACGCGCCGGCGGCCCTGTACTCGTCGTCCGAGAAGCCGCTCCCGACGCCCGCGCCCGTCTGGACGAGGACGCTGTGACCGTGGGTCACGAGCTGGTGCGCGCCGGCGGGGGTGAGGGCCACGCGGTCCTCGCTGGGCTTGATCTCCTTGGGCAGACCGATCCGCAAGACGAGCATCCTCCCGTGACGCAACGTGCGACGGACACCATATTTATGCCACAACGCCCCAGCTCGGTCGAGCCGTCCGGCATCCGGCCGTCGCAGCTGCGTTTGTGGCCAGTGCCGCTCAGCCGCGGTACATCAGATCGCGCGCGGATCGGCAGGAACGCCGCCAGCTCGGCTTCCCAATCCGCGAGGATCTCTCCGGCGGGACGGCCAGCATCGACGCCTCGGGCTTGGTGCGCTCGCCGAAGAGCCTGTGGATGGGAGTCCCCGTGCGCGGGTCGACCGAAACACCGGTCGTGCCCCCGGCCGGCACAGCGCCCCGCAGTCCGTGCTCGGGTGCGAAGAAGGCGCCGACCGTCGACCCCCCTCCCGCAGGATGTCGGCGACCGGGCGGAAGTCGCCGCTGAGGCCGGTGTGGTGGGTGACGAGGGCGATGCGCCTGCCCGCCGCCAGGTGGCGCTCATCGGTCGGCAGCGCTTCGTCGCCAAGCTCTGCGCGCGCGTCCATGGAGCGCGCACTCGCGCGCGACGCTTGGAGGGGCATCCTGCCGGCGGCCGGCGCGCGCCTCGGTGGCCCCACCAAGTGGTCCGGCGTCCCTGACCTCGGGTAGGTGGGGCACGCGGGCGAGGGCGTGGCCCACCGTGATGATGCCGCACTCGGCGTGGACGGGACGGCGACCGGCCCGAGCATGAGGCCCGGGTCGGCTGCGGACCCGCCTCCCCGACAGGGGCCAGCCGCGGGGATGCCGAAGCGGCTCTGCGCCATGACCATCCGCACCTACCGTCCCGGGGATGAGGCCCACGTGGCGACAATCTGGAACCGCTCCCTGCCGAGCGATCCCATGGCGGCGGATCGCCTGTACAGGCGGATCCTGGCCGATCCCGGCTTCGCGCCGGAGGGACTGATCATCGCCGAACGCGATGGCAGGCCCACGGGGTTTCTGTGGGCCGTGGCCCGAGGGGGCACGGGCTGGATCGTCGCGTTCGCCGTGGACCCGAGCCGGAGGCGGGAGGGGATCGGTCGGGCGCTGGTGGCGGCCGGGTTCGGCCACCTGCGGACCCGCGCCTGCACGCAGGCCATCTGTTCCTCATACGCGCCTGGCTACTTCTGGCCAGGGCCGGACGTGGAGGCGCACGCCGGTGCCGTGGAGCTGCTGAAGGGGTTCGGCTTCGCCACCGTGGAAGAAGTCGTGGCCATGGAGTGCCGTCTGCCCGCCACGAATCCGCCCGCCGAGAGTGCTCGCTCCCGCCTTGCCGCCGAGGGGTTCTGGCTGGGCGAGATGGCGCCGGGCCGGGTCGTGCCGGCCGGACGCTTCATCGAGCGCCACTTCTCGCCCGACTGGGCCGAAGCCGTGCGCCACGCCGTCCGCACGGGCGTGCCTGCCCAGCAGATCCGCATCGCGGCACGCGGGGATGAGGTGGTGGGCTTTGCCCTGTGGGGCGCGTACGATGACTCGCCGGACCGGTTCGGCCCCTTCGGCGTGGACCCCGCCCTCAGGGGGCGCGGGCTTGGGTCGTGCCTGCTCCACGACGCGCTTCACGCGATGGCCCAGGCCGGCCGCCGCACGGCGTGGTTTCTGTGGACCGAGCCCGACGGGGCCGCGTTTCGCCTCTACCGGCGGGCCGGGTTCGCGGTGACCCGGCGCTTCGCCATGATGCGGGCCAGCCTCGGTTCGGCGGGTCAGTCGAGCGGGTAGGCCGCTCCGCGTTCACCATGCCGGTGCCGGCACCTGTCCGATCGGGCGGACCTCCCGTGATGAGCCCATCCAGCCCGGTGGCCCTCGCGATGGCGCCTGACTTCCGTTCCAATGGGTGGCCGCGCGGCTGCGCCTGCGTCTCGGCGGCTCGCCCCTGCAGGGGCGCCGCCAGGGCACGCCGAACGGCAGCCACGCGGAGGGCCGGGAGCCACGAAGGGAAGTCGCGGCGGACGCCCCCCTCGTTCCTGAGGTGTGCGAGGCGGTGGGCCAACCTCCCGTTGAGGCCTCTGTCGACCGCAGCCGCGCGCTGCTGGCAGGCGCGCCCCCGGAGGTGCTCACACGGCAGCTCGCGCCGCGGCCGTGCCATGTCCACGCCAACGACGCGGACGGCACGGCGGACCGGCACTGGCCGCTCGGCAGGGGGATCCTGCGGCTGCAGCCCTGCGTGGCGGCGCGGGTCGACTGTCACTTCGCAGGAACGGGGGGTTTGGAGATGGATGGGCCTGTCGAGGTGTTTGGCCCGAGCCGCGGCTTGATCGAGGCCGCGCGAGACAGGGTCGCGCCGTGAGTCTGCGCGTCGGCGTCGTGGGCCTTGGGACGGCCGGACGGCTGCATCTGGAGGGTTACCGCGCCGATCCGCGGGCCGAGGTGGTCGGGGTCGCGGATGTCAACCCCCACGCCCTGCGCGCGGCGGCCGCGGCCGGTCTTCCGACCTTCGCCACGGCGCACGAATTGCTCACGCGCGTCAGCGTCGATGCCCTGAGCATCTGCACCCTGCCGGACACCCACGTCGCCATGGGTCTGGAGGCCTTTGAGCGCGGCGCTGCGGTTCTGTGCGAGAAGCCGCTTGCCCGCTCGGCCGCCGAGGCGCGTGCTCTGGTTGAGGCGGCGGAGAGTCACGGACTCCCCCTTGCCTGCGCCTTCGCGCACCGCTTCTTTCCGCCGACGGCGCAACTGGCGGCCGCCGTCGCCTCCGGCCGGCTGGGGCGCGTCACCGGCGTCATCAACCGCTTCGCCGTCGATTACACCGACCTCAGGGGGCCGTGGAAGTGGGACCCGGGCATCGCCGGCGGCGGTGCGCTGCTGGATGCGGCGACGCACGCCGTGGACCTGGTCCGGTTTCTCGCCGGGGAGGTGGCCGCGGTGTGCGGGGCGGTGGTTCAGCACGTGGACTCCCGCTTTGCGCCCGTGGAGGACGGGGCGACCCTGCTCCTTTCCACGGCCGCTGGGGCCTTTGGCGTGGTCGCGGCGGATTGGACCACCCCGCACAAGCGATACAGCCTCGAGGTCTATGGCACGCAGGGCGAGGCCGTCGTGGAGTTCGATCCACCCCGCCTGACCTGGCGGGGCCCGGCTGGGACCGAGGTCGTCGACTTCCCGGGCGAGACTGCCCTCGGCCGTTTCCGTCACCTGGTCGCGCACTTTCTTGACGCGCTCACGGGCGTCGCGCCGCTGAGCGTGACGGGCCGGGACGGCCTGCGCGCCCTCGAGATTGTCGAGGCGGCCGCCGCCAGGTAGGCGCCCGCGGAGGAGGTCCGCGGGCCCCGCGCGACCCGCTTCCGGTCGGGGACAATCGGACTCGCGGGCCTGATACTCGGGCCTGTCAAACGGCGAGCGCCTGTCGGGTCACGGCCCCACGCGGCCGGGCTCGGCGGCGGGGCTCGGCGGCGGGGCTCGGCGGCGGGGCTCGGCCAGAGCATCCACCAGCACACGGCGGGATGCTTGGCGAGGCGGGCCCCGAGCCGATGAGTCAGTGGGGTGGCGCGGCGTTGCGCCTCGACCGGGGGCTGCGCGCTCGCCGGACCCGGGCTGCCGCCCGCAGTCACGCCAGCAGGCGCACAAGCGCCGGCAGGGCGTAGGCCTGCGCAAGCCCCGTGAGCGCCAGGCCCACCACGGCGGCTGCCAGCGCTGCGCCGTACGCCGCGTAGGTGACACCGGTCGCCGGCGGGTGGTCACGCCGCCGGGCCCGGTAGTGGCGGCCCGACAGGGACAGTGCGACCGCCCCGATTGCGGCCAGCAGGGCGGCCGTGGCCAGGGCGGGGACGGCGACCGCCACGGCCACACCGGCCGGCGCGGCACCGGTGAGCGCGCTCAGGGCGAGCCCCTGGGCGAATCCCTCCGCGAACAGCACGACCACGGTGAGGGGCCAGCCGAAGGCGAACAGGCCGCCGATCCAGGCCAGTCCGGCGAGCCGCAGGTCCAGGCCCATGGCAGCCCGCCAGACGTCCACGGCGGGGACCGGCGCGCCGCCGGCGACAAGCGACCCCAGATAAAGCGAGAGTGACCGGTCGACGGCGGCCCTGAGCGCCGCCGGCAGCGTCAGCGCCGCCACGACGCCCAGCAGGGCGCCGGCCAGGATGATCCCGGCCCCCGCGGCCAGCCAGGTCCCGGCCCGGGTCCGGCTCCAGCCGTATACGCTCAGGGCGCTCACCTCCGCGCGGCCGGGGGGCCTCCGCCCCGTCCCTATGCCCGCGAGGGCTCACCGATGCGCATTCCAGCGCCGATGGAGGCTCTGGGAGGATCGAGCTTGGCTGATCAAGCGACCCGCGGGGGCATACCCTAGCGCCATGCTGCAACCAGAGATGCGTCTGCAGGCGCGGGCCCTGCGGTTCACCGGATCGGTGCGTGACCTTCGGCGCTGGCTGCGGGCCCTGCGGGGCGCCGGCCGCCTCGCGGACCTGCTGGCGCGCAGGAACTAAGCGGCCGCAGCCGCCTGCGCGTTACCCGAGCTCCTCCGGCCAGCCGGCATCGCCGGGCTCCTCGGTGGCGGCGACCTCCTCGGCGGCCTCCTCCTCGTCCGGCTCGTCATCGGCCTCGGGGACGGCCTCCTCGCCGCGCCGCCGCATGGCCAGCCCGGCCACCCGGTTGGTGGCCTGCAGGGCCGCCCGGACGCCCGCGTCGAGACCGCCACCCCGCACCAGCGCCGCGCCGGCGAGCAGCTGGCTGGCCCCCCGTGCGCCGCGGTACCGGATGAGCGCGTTCACCACCTCGTGCCCGCCGACCGCCGCCGGCGCGGCGTCCACCAGCGTGAAGCTGTGGCCGGGGAGCAGCGCCTGGTTCAGGGCGGCCACGGTCGCGGCGACGGTCAGCCGCAGCGGGGCGCCGGTGCCGGCCTCGCCCCGCGCCCGGCCCTCCCACGCCTCCGTCGGGGTCTCCGCGGCTCGCTCACCCCGCCCGAACGGCCCGAACGGCTCCTCGCTCTCGACGGGCGACAGGCTCACGGCCACCTCGATCTCGCCGCGCACGGCGTCCGTGACTACCGTCACGCTCTTAACGCGCAGCCGCACGGCCCGGGGGCGGCGCGGGGCATCCACGACCTGGGCCACGCTGATCCGGCGGTGGTCGACCTGCAGGTGCCAACGGGCCATCAGGGCGCTCTCGACGTCCCGCACGACCGACTTGGCCGGCCGCGAGGCGTCGGCGAGGACGTGGATCTCGCGCACGCCACCCCACTCGTTGATGACCAAGCGCGCGCCGAGGACTCCCGGCAGGTCCCGGATGAGGGACTCCACCGCCTCGACCGATACCTCGGCGACGCCTGTCCGTTCCCGGCTCGACACTCGGCCCACCCCAATGTCTGGCGCGCACCGCGCCCACCTGACGCGTTCTGTCGACGGTCCTATTTCGCCTGGGTGGACCTGACTCCTGCGCGAGCGGGAGGGCTTGGGCGCGGTCTGATCGCGAGATACGCACCTGGCCGCGAGATTCGCGGTGAGGGCGATCGCCGCCGCCCCGACCTGGCGGCCAGGGCCGGAGCCGGCAAGGAGGAGAGGCCACCCCCCCACACTGGCCCCAGCCCCGCTGGGCGCGCCCGCGGGCCTGCCTGGGCCACCATGCGGCGCTGCTGGCGGGAATCGACGGGGCCGCCGACGGCGGCCCCGACCAAATCCGCGCCTTCGGTCACGGGGCGCCCGCCGCCGCCCGCCGGCCTCAGAGCCTCAGCTCCATGCGCAGCTTGTCGGCCACCATGGCGATGAACTCCGAGTTCGTCGGCTTGCCGCGGTCGGAGTTGACCGTGTGCCCGAACAGCTTGTGGATCAGGTCGACGTTGCCGCGGCTCCAGGCCACCTCGATCGCGTGGCGGATGGCGCGCTCGACCCGGCTCGGCGTGGTGGCGAACTTCTTGGCGATCGACGGGTAGAGCTCCTTGGTCACCCCGCCCAGCAGCTCGACGCGCTGCACGACCAGGATGATCGCCTCGCGCAGGTACAGGTAGCCCTTGATGTGGGCGGGGATGCCGATCTCATGCAGCACGCCGGTGACCTCGATGTCGAGGCTCCGGCCCTCGTGGGCGGCCACGCGCCCGCCGGCGACCTTGACGATCTGGCGGATGCGCTTGGCCAGCACGTTCAGGTCGAACGGCTTCAGGATGTAATAGTCGGCGCCGAGGTCGACGACCCGCTGCGCGATGCTCTCCTGGCCGAACGCCGTCAGCATGATGATCTTCGGACGGTGCTCCAGGCCGAGGGCATTGATCTGCTCCAGGACGCCGAGCCCGTCCAGGTGCGGCATGATGATGTCCAGGATGATGACGTCCGGGACCTCGCTCTGGAGCATCTCCATGACCTGGCGCCCGTTGCTGGCGGCGCCCACCAAACGGAAGTCGGCCTGGTTTTGGATGTACTGGCCGAGCAGCTCGCAGAACTCGCGGTTGTCGTCCGCGACGAGAACTCGAATGGGTGTGACGGCTTGGACGGACACGGCCATCGCGGGGGACCACCTCCTGGCATCCGATCGGTGGGCTCCCTATTCCACCCCCTCGGAACCATGTCCTCCCCCGCGGCCTGTGGATAAAAGGTTGATCTGTCGGGCTCTTTCGCCCTTGCACGGGTAAATCGACGGCACTAGCCACCCTGGATGAGGCCGGCCGCCTCGGCCATCCAGATGGCCAGCACGCCGTAGCCGCGGGTGGGATCGTTCACGAAAACATGCGTCACGGCGCCCACCAGGCGGCCGTCCTGAAGGACGGGGCTGCCGCTCATGCCCTGGACGATGCCGCCGGTGGTGGCGAGCAGGCGAGGATCAGTCACCTGTAAGATCAAGCCCTTGCTCTCGGGCCGTCCCTGCGGCACGACTCGCACGATGTCGATGGCAAACCGCTGGACGCGCGTGCCGGCGATCACCGTCAGCATTTCAGCCGGCCCCGCGCGAATCTGGTCCTCCAGCGCGATCGGCACGGCGGCGGCGCCCAGCCCGCCGACAGGTGTCTGCAGCAGCCGCCCGAATACCCCGATGCCCGTGTTGGTGGAGATCACGCCCCAGGCGCCCGCCTGGGGGTTGAAGACGCCGATCTTCTCGCCTGGATCGCCCTGGCGGCCGGGCGACAGCCCGGAGACAAAGGCCGGCACGATGCGCCCCGTGAGGGCGGGGTAGGGCTGGCCGGTCGCGGTGTCGGCCACCACGTGGCCGAGGGCGGCGAACACCCGGCGCACCGGATCGTAGAAGGTGAGCGTGCCGATGCCGGAGATGCCGTCGCGCACCCAGGCGCCGATGAGATACCGCCCGGACCGCGGATCCCGGACCGGCATGACGGCAATTGTCGTGGCGCCGCTGCCGCGGCGCACCTCCAGGCGCACCGGCTGGCCCGCCCGCCCGGCAGCCTGGATCAGGGCCGCCAGCCGCTCCTTGCTCTGCACGGGCCGCCCGTCGATGGCGGTGATCAGGTCCCCCGCCCGGAGGCCCGCCTTCGCCGCCGCCGTGGGCGAGGCCGCGTCCCCGACCACCAGCACGCCGGAGGTGTCCATCAGCACGCCGATGGCCTGGCCGGCCGGCACGACGTCGACGGTGGGCACGGCCTGCACGGCCACCTGGCGCAGCGGCAGAAAGCCGAAGGCCCGCACGGTGGCCAGGTAGCGCCCGGGCGCCGTCGGGTGGACGACGACCGCGCCGCCCTGCCGCTCTTCGGGGACGTTGGCCGAGACCGAGACGAAGGCGGGCAGGTCGCGCGCCAGGGTCGCGTGCGTGCCGACCGACACCCAGAGGGTCCGCGGCAGGCCCATCACGGCCCGCGCGGGCGGGGAGGTCGCGGTGGCGAGGGTCAGCAGGGCGAAGAGGGCACCGGCGGCCCGCTTCAGCTTGTTGGCTACGGTGGCGCCTCCCGCGGGCTAGGATGCCCACCGCCGCGGCGGGGGCGGGCATCGGGCGAGGAAGGCGCCACGCCGTAGACGACGGCCTCCGCGCGGTACGTGCCGACGCGGCTGTCCAGAAAGGCCCGGTTGCGGGCGCGGAACCGGTCGAGCTCCACCGCCTCGTTCGCGAACGACTGCACCACCCGCACCCCGGCGAGGCTATCCTCCACCTGGGCGTTGACGTCGGCGATGCCCGCCTGGTTCCGCTGCAGGGCGCGGCCGAGCGTGCGGTGGAAGGCCAGCACGGCGACGGCCAGCACCGGCGTGAACGCGAAGATCACCAGCGTCAGCCGGGCATTGAGCCGAAGCAGGATCACGAAGGCGCCCACGAAGCGGCAGCCGTAGTTCACGTAATCCTCCGGCCCGTGGTGGAACAGCTCGGACACCAGCAGCAGGTCGTTCGTGATCC
>DAHVAF010000110.1 GCA_027314765.1 Clostridia bacterium
CGTGCCGCTGGCGCGGCACCGCGGGTCCCCGGCGGCGCGCGGGGACGCCATCCCGGCGTCCTGTCAGAACGCCGTCTGCTCCCCCTTGCGGTGGGGGTCGCTGAACCGCTCCAGGCTAAGGGCCGACGCATCCAGCAGGTCCGTCTTCCCCCGCAGCAGCAGGTCGGCCAGCACTTTCGCGCCGCCCGGCGCGTGCATGAACCCGTGGCCACCCCACCCCACGCTCAGCCAGAGGCCCGGCCGGCCGGGAACCGGCCCCACGATGGGCAGGTCGTCGGGCGTCAGCGCGCGCACGCCCGCGTAGCCGCGCACCAGCGACGCGTCAGCCAGGGCCGGCACGCGGCGGGTGGCGGCGTCCAGCACCCGCGGCAGGCCGTCCCAGTCCACGACCTCCTCCATGCCGGGCCGGTCGTCGCGGTCGGTGCCGCCGAAGAGCAGCATGCCGCTGCGCTCGGGGTGGACGTACCAGCCGGTGTCCTGGTCGATGGTCATGGGGATGCCGGTGGGGAAGCCGGCCGGCGGGGTCATCACGAACACCTGGCGCCTGAACGCGGCGACAGGGATGGCGACGCCTTCGGACGCCAAGAGGTCGTGCGCCCACGCCCCGCAGGCGACCACGACGGCATCGGCTGGGATGTCGCCCGCGGTGGTGCGCACGCCGCCCCCGGGCAGGAGGCCCTCGACCCTGCACCCCAGGCGGATGTTGACCCCGCGGCGTAGAAACGCGCCCAGCGCGTCGGTGGGGTTCGCCGAACCGTCCCAAGCGCAGAACGTGCCACCCACGAGGTCGTCGGTGCGGATCCCGGGGACCATCGCGGCGACTTCGGCCGGGTCGAGCAGCCGAGACGGTACACCCAGGCCCTGTTGCATGGCGACGGCCTCGCGCATGGCCTCCAGCCGGGCCGGATTGGTGGTGACAAACAAATACCCATGCCTTCGGAAGCCCGCCTCCGGCATGGCCTGGTACACCGGGATGCTGAGCAGGCTCAGCCGCACCAGCGCGGGGTGACTAAACTGGTGGCGCAGGCCCCCCGTCGCCTTGGACGTGGCGCCGAGACCAGGCTGGGTCTCGGCCTCCAGCAGCACGACCTCGGCCCGGCCCAGCAACTCAGCCGCCAGCGCCGCGCCCACGATGCCGCCGCCGACGATCGCAGCCCGCATCACATCAGGCCGACGAAGCCGCCCTGGGCGACGGCGGCCATCAGCCACCGCACCAGGCTGACGATGTCGAAGACCGGCAGGCCCGTGGCCGCCTGGATGTCGCGGGCGTAGGGCGGCATGTTGGTGCACTCCAGGACGATGGCGCCGACCTCCGGGTGCTCGGCGACCATCCGCTTGGCGACGCGGACGTGCTCGGCGCGCGCCTTATCGACGTCCAGGCGCGGCAGATCCCCCAGCAGCACCCGCGAGAACTCCTCCTCGGTCTCCAGGCCGTAGACCGCCAGGGGGATGTCCGGCGTGATCCCGGCCCCCTGCAGCTGGCGGGCGCCAAGCGTGGCGGCGTTGACAGAGAGGATTCCCACGGCGCGGCCAGGGGCCAGCATACGGTGGACGAGCGGGACCAGCAGCAGGCTGGAGGTGAGGACGGGCACGGTGACGGCGGCGGCCATCTCCCGCTGGAACATGGCCAGAAACCCGCAGTTGGTCGTGATCGCCGCAACCCCATCCTGCTGGAGGGCGCGAGCGCCCTCCAAAAACGGTGACAGCAGGGCCGGGTCCTGCTCGCGCACGACGCGCTCCACCGATGCGCCCTTCACCTGCCGGAAGAGCACGGGGAACGGGAACGTCGTCGCGTTCACCATGTCGCCGGGGATGCGCGGGAAGCGCGTCTCCAGGTGCAGGATGCCGACGCGGAAGCCGTAGACGTTCCGGCCGCCCTCAGCGATCATCTCAGAGCCTGTACGCGTCGCCGTCGACGTGGGCGGCGACCACGGCCACGCCAGGCGCCGCGCACGCCTCGCCGAGGATCCGGGGCAGGTCGGCAGCGTTGGCCACTTCCCAGCCCTGGCCGCCCAGGGCGCGGGCGAGGGCCGGGTAGTCGGGGCGGCCGAAGGCCACGCCCTGGCTGGGGTAGCCGCGGCGGCGCTGGTTCAGGCGGATGGAGCCCAGGGCGCCGTCCACCATCACCACGACCAGCAGGCGCAGTCCGAGGCGGGCCGCCGTCTCCAGCTCGGCCACCGACATCATGAAGCCGCCGTCGCCAACCAGGGCCGCCGACGGCTGCTTTGGCCGCGCCAGGCGCGCGGCGATGGCGGCGGGGATGCCGTAGCCCATGGTGCTCAGGCCGTTGGACAGCAGGTAGGTGCGCGGCGCGGACGTGTGCCAGAGCTGGCCGGCGGCCATCTTGTGGGCGCCGGTGTCCGTCGCCAGGATGGTCTCCGCGGGCAGGGCGGCGCGCAGGGCCGCGATCACCTGGCGCGGGTGCAGCATGCCGGGTGCCGCGTCGCTGGCGACGGCGGCCCCCAGCTCGGCCCGCAGCGCGGCGGCGTCGGACATCGCATCGCTCCTCACGGCGCCCGACAGGGCGGCGGCGTCACTCGTCGGCGGGGTGCCGGACGGCGCGCCGCTCGCCAGCGTGGACGCCATCGCGGCGGCGTCGTGCGTCGGCCGGGTGCC
>DAHVAF010000112.1 GCA_027314765.1 Clostridia bacterium
CAGGTCGTGGGGCTCTGGGGCCCATGGCGCGGCGAGGTCGCGCTGCATCCAGGTGGCTTGCGGCAGAGGGCTTCCCAACTGCTTGCCGAGGGCGATCATCGCTGGCTCGCGCTCCAGCAAGGTGGCCCGCTCCAGGCTGGGCCAGACGCTGGCCGCGGCCCAGGTGGCCGTGCCGGGCCCGGCGCCGACATCCAGCAGGGAGCGCGGCGCCCAGCCGGGCAGGGCGGCGCGGGCGTGGGCCAGGGCCGCGTGCGTCGCCGCGAAGGTGGCCGGCAGCCGCACGACGGCGTAGGCGGTCGCCATCGCGGGGGGGAGGTGCACCGGCGGGAGGCCGCCGCGGTACGCCGCCGTCAATGTGGCGGAGAGGGTCGTGAGCTCCCGGGCCGGCAGAGCGGCCGCGGCTTCCGCCACCGCCTGCCGCAGCGGCTCAGGCAGCGCCATGGCGGGTGCCCCAGGCCATCGTGGCGGGGTCGGCCGGGAAGAAGTGCACGATGCGGAAGCGGTCGTCGCGGAGGAACGGCTCGGCGGCGAGGCGGAAGGCCAGCGTCTCGGCGCCGCGGCGCATGCGGAGGGGGACCAGGGCGCGGGCGGCGCTGACGGCTTCCGGCTCCGCCAGGACGGCGTGCCAGTGGCGGCGGAAGGCCGGCAGGCACAGCAGGTCGGCCGTCATGGCCTGGTGCCAGGGCTCGGCGGCGTAGCGGCGCGCCTCGAAGCGGTGGGCGCGCAGCATGGCCGGCAGCAACTCGTCCGGGTCCACGAGGAGCCGTCCCAGGGCGGAAGCGGGGTCGAACCAGAGGGCGAGGATGGAGCGGCCGGCAAAGCCGGACGCGCCCAAAAGAGCCTCCATGGCGCGATTCCAGGCCACCAGGCGGTGCGCGCAGTCCAGGACGTACGCGGGCATGGGCGCCTCGTCCAGCTCGCGGGCGCAGATCAGGCGGGCCCACGCCATCTCGTCCTCGGCCGGCAGGGGGGCGCTCATGGCGTAGCCGAAGGCCTCCAGCACGTCGCGGCGCTCGGAGTAGCGGGCACCGAGGGCCGCCAGCACACGCTCCAGCGTCGCGCGCTCGGGGTGGGCCACGCGGCCGGACTCCCCGCGCTGCAGGTAGCCGATGCCGAGGCCGGCCTCGGCCTCCGCCCAGAGCTGGCTGCGGCCGGCCTGCTCGCGCAGGGCCCGCAGGCGGGCGCCGCCTGGGGTGGGCGCCATCGCAGCAATCCTTTCCAGTTTCGACTCCGGTGACGATGAACCGGCCACCGGCACCCATTAGGCTAACAGACGTGAACGGGTGGAGGCGCGGGTTCGTGGCCATGATGCCGCTGTGGGCCGGGGCGATCCCCTCGGGGATCGCGTTCGGGCTGGCGGCGCGGGCGGCGGGGCTCGGGGTGGCGCAGGCGCAGATGATGAGCGGACTGGCGATCAGCGCGGCGGCGCAGCTCACGGTGGTCGCGCTGATGCGCGTCCACACGCCGCTGCTGCTGGTGCTGGCCACCGTCCTCACGCTGGGCGCGGAGCTGCCGCTGCTGGGGCTGGCGATCGGGCGGCGGCTGCGGCTCACCTGGCCGCAGCGGGTGCTGGTGGCCTGGCTGCTCACCGATGGGGCGTACGGGGTGGCGGCGGCGCTCGGCCCACTGGAGCTGCCGGTGCTGCTGGGCGCGGAGAGCAGCATGTTCGTGGCATGGAACGTGGGGACGGCGCTGGGGCTGGCGGCGGTGCGGGCCGTGCCCGGTGTGGTGGGTGCCGCCGGGTTTGTCGTGGCGCTGACCTTCCTGGCCGTGCTGCTGCCGCTGCTGCGGTCGCGGCCGGCGGTGGTGGCGGCGGCGGTGGCGGGCGCGGTGGCCCTGGGGCTGAGCCGGGTGGCGCCGGCGGGCGTCGGGGTGCTGGGCGCGGCGCTGGCGGGGTGCGGGGCGGGGTCGCTGACCCTGGTCGGGGGCGGGCGGCGGTCGGCGGCGAGGTCGTTGACGTGAGCGCCGCTGTGGTGGTGCAGGCGCGGTCGCTGGTCGGGAGTGAGCGGCGGTCGGCGGCGAGGTCGTTGAGGTGAGCGCCCTCGTCGTGGTGCTGGCGGTGGCGGCCAGCCTGTTCGCGCTGCGACTGGCGGGTCTGGCGGCGCCGCAAGTGCGAATCCCGCCCGCGTGGGACCGGACGCTGGCGTTCGTGCCGGTGTCGGTGCTGGCGGCACTGGCCGTCACGGGGTTCGCCGGGGAGGCGCGGCTGGGGATGGCGCCGTTTGTGGCGGCGGCGGGGGCGGTTGTGGCGGGGCGGCGCACCGGCCGCATGTGGGTCTCCATCGTGGTGGGCATCGCGGTGTTCGCGATCCTTGGGGCGGTGTAGGGGGGCGGCTGATGGAGATTCGTTGTGACCTGCGGCCAGGCGACCTCGGCCGCGTCACGGAGCTGCACGGGACGGTGTACGCGCGCGAGTATGACTTCGACGTGGGCTTCGAGGCGTACGTGGCGGAGTCGCTGGCGGAGATGGCCAACGCGGCGCGGCCTGATCGCAACCGGCTGTGGGTGGCCGAGGACGCCGGACGCTTGGTCGGGTGCATCGGCATGCTCGGCCGCGAGGGCGGCGTGTGGCAGCTACGATGGTTCCTGGTCGCACCGGGGGCGCGGGGGCGGGGGCTCGGCAGCCGGCTGCTGGATCTGTCGCTGGGCTTTGCGGCGGGCCGGCCCGTCTATCTGTGGACCGTGGACCCGCTGGTGGAGGCGGCCAGGCTCTACACGGCGCGGGGGTTCCGGCTGACGGAGGAGGTCGCGCCGAAGCCGCTCTGGGGACGGACGCTGCGGGAGCAGCGGTACGACCGGGCGGGATGAGGGGACGGTGGTCGCGATGATCGCCCGGATCTGGGCAGCCGAGGCGAAGGCCGGCGCGGCGGAGGCGTACTGCCGCCACTTCAATGAGGTGGTGCTGCCGGAGCTGCGGGGGATCGAGGGCTTTCGGGGCGCCTACGTGCTGCGGCGGCCGGGGGAGCCGGCCGGTATTCAGGTCATATCGCTGTGGGATTCGCTGGAGGCCGTGGCACGGTTCGCGGGGCCGGACGTCACGCTGGCCGTCGTTGAGCCGGCTGCGCAGGCTGTCCTCAGCGGCTATGACCATGTCGTCAGCCACCATGAGGTCGCGGTCGCGGCGCTGCAGTAGGGCGGTGGGGGCACGGGCGGCTCGTCTTGGCCGCCCATGCCCGCGGGGCGTTGAGCACCCCCGCACCCCGGCACCCCCCCACCCCGTCTGAGCCCGGCTCCGGGCCGCCCAATTGGCGTCCAGGCCAACCCGGCGGCCTCGGCTGCGCGGTCCGGGCCTGTCCTATCGTTACGGGCCTTCCGTGGTATGGCCCGGCGCCGTCGCGCTCTCAGAGGGGAGCGGTCGAAAGAACGGCAAGGGCGAAGAGAGCCACCCAAAGGCCGACGACGACGGAGATGAAGACCCAGTTGACCACCACGCGACGGTGGCGCATCGCCATCTTGACTTCCCAAGTCAACGTATCCCAATCGTCCCACCTAGGCTCGAAGCGACGCATGATGAACGGGTGAGGCTTGACTCGGGGGTCGGTCGAGAACGTTCGGTGCCACAGGACCACCACGCCTGTGAGCGCGATCAGTACGGCAATGATCCACGGATCGAAGCGATTCGGCGGGCCACTGACCAGGATGGCCCTGACGCCGTTCACGACGACCGATGACGTATACACGGGAACCGACATCAAGAAGCTTCCGGCTGGGGTCGTGACGGTCGCGGCTCCCGTGGGTCGCCGCCCGTTCACCAGCACACCGAGCCGCCTTCGGGACGGCCAACCATATCCGTAGACCCGCCCAGTCCACTGGACCTTGTCGGCCCGCCACCGCCATACTCGCGCGGCCAGGTACGCCACGGGGGGATGCTGCGAGAGAAACCACTTCCGATAAGTCGACCATGCCTGGTGCGCGAAGGCGGACTGGCTCTGGCCAAGTACGCTGGACATCCCGCTTCCGCTCGCGGCTGCGGTGACAACCCGGCGCAACAGTGCGAACCCGCCCTGCTGAATAATGCGCTGAACCATTGCGTCCGCGACGGCGTATTGGACGGGTGCGGCGCCTGACCGGACGCGCAACGACGACGACCACTGATTCCAGCCGACGAGCGCCATCTGGGGGACCAGGCGGCCGTTGGTCGCCATCAACGTCAGAGCTCGACTCTGATCGACTTTGTGGAGCATCGGGTAAAAGCCGTAGTCGGCTGCACTCACCTGAGCCCCCACGTAATCCGCGAAGCCATCGCTCACCCACGGCACCGCCAGGAGGCGCGAGACGCTGCACACGTTGCCAAAGTGGCCGTGCTGGATGCGCCCGAGCAGCGCGTCGGTGTATTCATGACCGATCGAAAACGCCAACGCTCCTTGCCCGGATACCGGGATTCCAAGAACGTGGTCGCCCATGGGCACGGTCGTTCGACTTTGGCGGAGAAAGGCGCTGCACGAAGCCGCGTGCTCGACGTGGTTCATACCCTGGACGTATGCGCTCTCGCTGGCATACAGGTCCAGGTTGAATGGCCCCGCGGGGTACACCCCTCCGAGATCCGAGCCAACGACATGATAGGCGCGCGCAAAATCCCCGGCCGCCTCTGTTGCGACCCAAGCCGGAATCGATGGCTGGAAGTCAACCGTGCCAAGCTGAAACGGCAGCTGCTCAAACGTCATGCCTCCGAGCGTCACTCGCTTGGGCGAATTGCCTGCGTAACGCACTGCAAGGAATGCTCCCATGGCAGCGGCGAGTGCGATCGGGAGGACGACCCTCAGGGGGAGCCTTCGAGGGCTCGTAGACGGTCACCCACTCCGCGGAAGACTGCCAGCAACAGTATGCGGCTTGCGGAACGCCGTTCCCGTGGCGAGAGAGGGCGTGGCGTCGGCTGCACTACACGCGCCGAAAGCACCGAATCGGTGAGGGGTGTGAGTCGACGAGGGTCGGCCGTGGTGGGCATGGCCGGCACTGGGGCGGGGATTTTGACCCGGCTCCCGCCCAACCCTCCTGGCCAGTGCCCCAGACTGGACACACTGACGGCCAGGGGGGCGACGGTGCCAGGACGAGGAGGAGCCGGCTAGGACGAGCCTTCAATCAGAGCGCTGATCCGGGCTGGCCGTTCGGCATCCGGCGTCAGGTACATCACCACCTCGTCCGCCTTGGGATACCCGGTGGCCATGATCGCCGAAATCGCCGCCCCGACGTCGTATGGGGTCCGGCGGAACTCGACGTCCGGGCCGAGAAGCGCCCAGTACGCGCCAGGCTCGGCCTCGTAGGGCGCGCCGACACTTCCGGCGTTCACGACCCGGATTCCGTCGATGGTGCGGTCGAACTGCAGGTGGGTGTGCCCGCAAACGACGACGCGCTCATTGACGCCGTGCAGTAGCCCGCGCAGCCGCTCCGCGGGCGTCAGGTGGGTAATCGTCAGCTCGTCGCTGCCGGGGGCACCATGGCAAAAGCGAACGGCGCCAAGTCCGGATAGCTCAAGCGTCAGGTCGAGGGGGAGAGCGGCAAGAAACGCCAGCCGCTCTTCGCCCAGTCGGGACGCCACCCACCGGCGGGCGCGGACCCACGTCTCGCCGTCACTCGCCCCGCGGAGGTCAAGGACCCGGTCGGCGTTGCCGCGGATGAAGCGAGCGCCACGAGCGCGGAGTGCGTCAAGCGCCTGGACGGGCATCGGACCCGACGCCACGTCCCCGCCGACCACGATCGCATCGACGCCGAGCGCATCCACCTCTGCCAGCACCGCGGTCAGCGCCGGCAGGTTGCCGTGCACGTCGTAGAGCGCCGCGACCCGCATGCGCCCACGATAGCATGGACTGCGCAGTGGGTTCGGCCACGATCTTGCCCTCCGCGGCGATTGATCGGCACTGCACGCACGGGGGCCAGGATGGCGCGGGTCCGCCAGAGGCGCGCAAAGGACTGCGCAGTGGGTTTGGGCACGATCCTGCCTTCCGCGGCTATCGATCGGCACGGAAGGCACATGGGCCGGGGTGGCCCTGGGCCGCAGAGCCGCGCAGAGGACGGCTCTGTGGTCCGGCGGCGCCGGACGAACGAAGACGAAGCGTTCGTGGGTGATTTGCTCCAGGCAGCGCCCCCGGCGGCACGATACGCGAAGCCTTGGAGCAAGGCTCGGGCTGACGACATTGGGTGCCGCGCCTGCGTTCAACATCTGGCGGCACCGACTGGGCGGCACCTGTGAAGATGGGCTGTTCAGTTCGGGGGTGCCGGCTGATGCGCCCTTGGCATCCACCCGTGCGGCGCACGCCGTTGTTGGCGCGCTCCCCGCACATGGTTGCGGCCGCGGTTGACGAGAGTTGTGCCGGACCGACCGTCACATGACGGGGCAAGCGCGCGAACGATGGGGGAGGAGGGGCGTGGGTCGGGGCCGACACGCTCGCCAAGCCACCCCACCGCTCAAAGTGAGACTGCGACCCGCCACGGCCACCTGGCCAGCCGCGTGCGGGCCCGGGAAGTCACGTCGGTCAGGGTGCGGACCGCACAACCGAAACGGGGGTGTCGCGTGGCTCGCATGCGTCGGACGCCAGACGAGCTGGCGCGCAAGTTCGCTGACTCCTATTGGGATGAGATGCGGCGGTCGGTCGCGCGCCCTGAGGACGATTCCCCATCGGGGGCGGGCCTTGGCGACCTTGTGCGACGGGCCTGGGACGATGCCGAGGCCCGCGGCGACGTGCGTTGGACGTCGCCTCGCACCATCGAGGTGGCGGTCCAGTCCGGCACGGCCGCCGCGACCGATCGCGCCCAGAACGCCCTGCAGGCCGCCGAGCGCGAGAACGAGCACTGGAAGCGGCTGCTGCTCGTCGCAGGGGCCGTTACCACGGTGCTCGCGCCCGATCCGATCTACGCCGTCGGGGGCATGGTGGTCGAGACCTACACGCAGGGAGCCTACGCGACGCGTGGGGTTCACTTCGCCGCGGACCTGTTCCCCGAGCGCATTGCGGCCCGGGTCCCGGACCTGGGCTTCGTGCGCCTCCCAAGCGGCGCGTGGCTTCATCCCCATCTGCGGGTCGTCGTCGACTTTTCCGCGCGGCCGGACCCAAGTGAGATGTCGCGGGTGGTGACGGTGCGCCTGGCGGGCGTCTCCGTGCGCATGCGCGCGCTGGAGGACGTTTTGCTGGACGGGCTGCAGGCCGCCGTTCACCGGAGGCGCGTGACCTCGGAGGAGTGGGTCCGGCACATGCTGGCCGCGCACTGGGAGCGCATCGGATGGCGCCTCATGGAGCGCCAGGCCGGCCGCGCCGGCTGCGCGGAGCTTCTGACGCGACTCAAGGGCGAGCTGGGCCACGCCTGAGCGCAGGCCGGGCGGCTCCCGCCGGCTGGGCCGAATCGTTGCGATGCTTCGACGTGGAGCACGCGGACCGGCGCGGTCGGGACGGCGTGGTCTGGTGGGGAGCTCATACGTCTTCGCGCACCAGCGGTCTCAGGTGCTCGACGATGGTCTGGTGCTCATTGCGGGCTGGATCCTCCCACACCCACTCCTGCGCGGCGGCCAGCAGACGCCCGACCTCCGGCCCCGGCTGCAGGCCGAACGCCGCCATGATGTCGCGGCCGTTCACGGCGAGGCGGATGACCTCTGGCGGCTCCGCGAGCACTTCCTCCACCCGCGCCGCCACCGCCGCCGGCAGCTCCCACCGCGCCACCGCCGCCCGCGAGCCCCGGACGTCGGCCACATGCAGCGCCACAAGCTCGCGCAGGCCGTCCACGCCGACCTCCGCCCTCAGGCGCCGGTACCCCTTCGGGCCGGCCTCCGTCCATGGGAACATGTGGTTGCTGACGAGCCCCACCACCCGGTCCACGACCTCGCCGGGTAGGCGCAGCCGCCGGAGGATGCCCTCCGCCATCTTCGCCCCGAGGCGGTCGTGGCCGTAGAAGTGGGTGACACCGTCCAGCCACAGCACGCACTCCGGCTTGGCCACGTCGTGGAGCAGGGCCGCCAGGCGCAGGACGGGCGTGGCCTCGACCTCGCCCACCACACGGAGGGTGTGGACCAGCACGTCGCTGTCGTGCTGCGGGTGCCGCTGCGCGAAGCCGTGCAGGGCGGCGAGCTCCGGAATGGCGATGAAGAGCAGGCGCGACTCGACCGCCGCCGCCAGACCGGCGCGGGAGCGGCACATCAGGAGCCTGAGCAGCTCGTCGCGCACGCGCTCCTCGCTCACCTCGCATGTCTCGGCGCGGTGGCGGGTGATTGCGGCGGACGTGGCGCCCTCCAGGTGCCAGGCCCGCCCCGTGCGGTCCTCCAGCTGGGAAAGAAAACGCACGGCCCGCCAGATGCGAAGGGGGTCCTCCAGGAAGCGCTCGGCTGGGTCGCCGACGGCGCGGATCACCCGCGCCCTGAGATCCCTGCGGCCCCCGAACGGGTCCGTCAGGTTGCCGTCGTACCCCAGGGCCATCGCGTTGACCGTGAAGTCGCGCCGCGCCAGGTCGGCCTCGACGCGGTCGGTGAACGCGACCGCATCGGGGTGGCGCCGGTCGCTGTACCGCCCGTCGGAGCGGAGCGTCGTCACCTCGACTGGCAGCGGGGTGTGGACCGTGACGGTTCCGTACCGGATGCCCGTCGGCACGACGTGCAGGCCGGCCGCCGCCTCCGTGACCTGCTCGGGCGGCAGGGCGGTGGCAAGGTCGTAGTCCTGCGGGGTCTGGCCCAGCAGGGAATCGCGCAGGCAGCCGCCCACAAGGTAGGTCGGCGCCCGCTGATTCAAGAGCCCCCACAGCCTGCGCAAGCCCTCCGGCAGGTCCACGCCTCCAGTGTAGCCGTACGCTGCGATAGAGTAGTCGATGGGGGGACGATGCCCTTGCCCGAAGGTCTCACCTTTGACCTCCTGGCCGGCGCCCTGCGCGCCGACGCCCAGGATAACGCGACCTTCCTGGAGGTCCTCGCCGCCAAGCTGGAGGATGCCCTGCCGGGCCGGGTGCAGGTCCACCGGGCCGGCGGCCTGCTGCGCAAGATCCACCCCGTGACGGCCATGGACGTTGAGCTCGGCGAGGAGCGCTTTCACATCAGCGCGCCGGCGCCGGGACAGCTGGAGACGCGACATAGCCGCGCCGTGCGCGGCATCGTCCTCAAGTCCGATGCCATGGGCCTCTCCGACTGGATCAACACCCTTTCGCAGGCGCTGGTCGCGGAGGCCGCCCGCGGCGACGCGGACAGAGCGGCGCTCGAGCGGCTGCTGCGGTGAGCGCGCCCAGCGCGCTCACCCTCGGTTCGGGGCCCCAAGGCCACGCCTCGTGGTTGTGCCAGCCACCGGGGCGCACGCAGCGAAGTCGGACATGATGGCGAGGCGGCCAGCCTGTTCGCTCGCCGGTCGGGTGTGGCGCAGCGCATTTCGCCGGGATCAACGGTCATGACCGGGTTGAGCTTCGACGACCTCGTCGTGCCGCGGCCCGCGCCGCCGAATCGCGTGGGGGCGTCGCCGGATGGCACTGAGCACCACCTACACGAAGGCGCGGTCATGGTGGCCTACGCCATGCATCTGCTGAGCAGCGAGGGAGCGCGGGCGGTCGCCATCCATCCGGACGGCGAGCACGGCAAGCAGTTCGACTTCCGTGCGTGGCTGGCCAAGCGCGGAT
>DAHVAF010000113.1 GCA_027314765.1 Clostridia bacterium
GCCCGGCCCACCCACCGGGTGATCGTGCGCCCCCACGTGTGGTGAGGGCGCACGACGAACGGGGCGCCCGGCCCACCCACCGGGTGATGGTGCGGCCGCGCGGGCGACGGTGCACCTCCGCGCCTGATGACGGCCCGGCCCTCTACCGCAACTCTGTCGGAACGAACGCGTCCACGAGGCCGATGATCAGCGACGCGAGCAGCGCGCCCAGGATGGTGACGCGCATGGCCGGCACGACGAACTGCGTACCGTAGATGACGGCGGCGCCGACGATGAAGCCGACGATGCCGCGGCCGTACGGCGACACGTGGCGGCCGAAGAGCGCCTCGACGATCCAGCCGAGGATGCCGATCACGGCCGCGGCCAGCAGCGCGTTCGTGAAGCCGACCAGGTGGAAGCCGGGCAGCAGGAACCCGAAGAAGAGCAGGACGAGGGCGGATACGACAAAGCGGACAATGAGGCCGAGCACTGGCCATGCCTCCCCCACAATCGCTCGGGCGCGGAAGCCCCGCGCGCTTCTTTCCATGGCTAGCCTGCCCAGCCGCCGGCCGCTCTATGACGTGTCCTTTTGCGTGGCCGCCGCCGCTCGTGTATAGTTGTCGGGCAATCTCGTTCATTGAGTCGCTTGCGCGCGGATGACCGCGCGCTTCAGTGAGGTGGCGGAGTCGTGGCGAACATCAAGTCGGCGATCAAGCGGGCGCAGATGGCGAAGGTGCGCACGGAGCGCAACAAGGCCGTGCGCTCGCAGGTGAAGACCGCGGCCCGCAGGGTGGTTCAGGCGGCCGCGCGCGGGGACGGCACGGCCGGGGCCGAGGCCCTGCGTCAGGCGATGAGCACGATCGACCGCGCCGCCGGCAAGGGCATCGTCCACCGCCGTGCCGCGGCGCGCAAGAAGTCCCGCCTCGCCAAGCGCCTCAACAAGCTGGAGGCTTAGGCGGCCAGGGCCCCGGCTCTCAGCGCGCGGTCCGGCCGCGCGCCGTCAGCAGTCGGGCCACTGTGTCGAGCAGCGCCGCCTCCTCGTCCAGGCGACCCGACTTCACGGCCCACTCCGCCTCCCAGACCGCCTCCAGCGCCCCCTCCAGGTCGGGCTCGGCGAAGGCCCGCGCCTGCGTCAGCATGCGCCGCGCGACGTAGGGGTGCAGGCCGCCGGCCGCGGCCGCCAGCCGGTCCGGCCCGCCGCCCGTGTCCAGCACGTCGCGGCCGAACGCCAGCAGCCGCACCTGGCGGGCCAGCAGCGCCATGATGCCGAGCGGCTGCTCCCCCTGCAGCAGCATCTGCCGGAGCAGCGCGAACGCATCCGCCGCCCGCCCCTCTGCCACCGCGTCCATGAGCGCGAAGACACTCTCCTCGCGCGACGGCGCGACCAGGGCCCGCACGTCGTCGGCGGCGATGGTGCCGCCGGCACCCACGTATGCGGCCAGCTTGGCCAGTTCCTGGTCCAGCAGGTCGAAGCTGGCGGGCACCCGCATGCAGAGGGCGGCAGCCGCCGCCGGCTGCACCCGGACGCCATGGGTGGGCGCCCGCGCGACGCACCAGGGCGGCAGGTCGTCGCTGGCTGGGGCGACAGCGGACAGCACGGCACCCACCTGCCCCAGGCGCTTCACGACCCGCCGGCGGCTGTCGGCCGCCTGCTGGCTGCGGAACACGACCACGGTGTCCGGCGGGGGGTTGTCCAGGTAGGCGATGAGCGGGTCCAGGGGGTCGGTCTTGGCCGTCCTGGCGGCCTTGCCCCTGCGCCCTGGCGCCACGGCCGCCTCCGGCGCAGCGGCAGCCGCGGCAGCCGCGGAGTCGCCGCCATCGCCCCCGGGCCCGCCGGCACCCTCGCCCTCCCCGCCGGTCCCGGCCCCGGCCCCGGCCTCGCCCTCACCCTCGCCCTCGCCGTCGGCATCCGCCCGCCCCGCCCGTCCGCGCGGCGCCGCAAACCACGGCGCGTCGTGCACGATAACCAGGCGGCGCCCCACAAAGCTTGGCGTCAGTGCCACCCCGACGACGTCGGCCGGCTGCAGCGCGGGTCCGTCCAGGTCCGTCTCCACGGCCTCGCGCAGCCCCTCGGGCACAAACGCGGCCCGAAGCGCGTCCACGACGGCGCGCTGCTGGAACCCGTCCGGCCCGGCCAGCAGGTACACGGGCCGCCACCGCCCCGCCGCCGCCTCGGCGGCGAGGCGCTCGAAGGGCAGCGACGGCCGGCCGCGGCCGCTGCTCCCCTGGGCTGCGCCCTCGGCGGGCGAGACGCCTCTCCCCAGACCTACGTACCGGCCGGCCTCGCGCCGCCCGGGTCCAGTCGGGGCCCCGGCACCACGGCCACCCCCGCCTCGCGAGGTGTCTCCGTCCACCCGAGGCTCCTCACGGCCTTCGCCCATGGCGCCCCTGGCGCCGCCCCCGCCCATGGCGCCTTCGGCGCTCACATCGCGAAGGCGCGCACGACATCGCCCCGGCTGATGACGCCCACCAGGCGGCCCTGCTCGTCGACGACCGGCAGCAGGCGCAGGTCGCGCCCGTGCATGCGGCGCGCCGCCTCGGCGACCTCCTCGTCCGGCGCCGCCGTGACGACGCGCCGCGTCATGAGCTGGTCCACGCGGTAGGCCGTGACCTCCTCCAGCTGGCGCTGGAGCACGCCCGGCCCCGGGATGGCGAATTCGCCGCCGAGGATGTCGATGTAGAAGGGAACGGACACCCGCCGGAACAGGCGCAGGATGTCGCCGTCAGTGAGGATGCCCGCGACCTGCCCCGCCTCGTCGACGACTGGCAGCCCGCTGACGTGCCTGGCGCTCATGACCTTCGCCGCGTCCCGCAGCGACGCGTCGGGCCGCGTCGTCAGCACATCGCGCGTCATGACCTCGGAGACCTTCACGCGGAGCACCGCCTCTCGGCTCGAATTCTACCGCGCCCCTGCTCAGCGGCTCAGCGCCCAGCCGAGCGCCGCCCCGCCGAGGGTGGGGAAGGCGCGGAGGGCCGCCACCCATGCGCCCATTCCGCCGTACATCAGCCGCCCGAGGCCGCCAAGCGCGCGAAAGCGCGCCAAAAGATCGGCTTCAGCGGTGCGCGCGTAGGCGCTGAGATCCCCCGCCAGCACGGCCGGCGCCGCCGCCACCGCGCTCGCGATCGCGTAGCTGATGCCCTCGCCGAAGATCGGGTCGGCAAAGCCCCCCGAGTCGCCCACCCGCAGGATGCGCCCGCGGACGAGGTCGGATGCCGCCAGGCTTCCGCCCACGGGGATGCGGTGGCCGCGTCGGATGCGCACCGGCAGGCGGCCGTAGCCCATGCGCGCGATGTACCGGTCGACGGCGGCCGGCAGCCCGCCCGGCCGCGCGGCCCAGCTGGCGACCCCGACGGACAGGATGTCCCGCTTGGGGAATGTCCAGGCGTAGCCGGCCGGCACCGCGGTGAAGTCTCCGGTGACGGCCGCGACGCGGCCGTCGCCCACAAACTCCACATCGACGGCTGGCGCGAAGCGGGGTGGCCGCCCGGGAAAGAGCGGGGCGCCGAGGGCGCCGGCCGCCACTGCGGCGTAGCGTGCCCGCACGCTGGGACCGGCGGCGCAGAAGACCTCGACCGTGCCGTCGTCGTGCTCCTCCACGCCCGTCACACGCGTGCGCTCGCGCAGGGCCGCGCCCGCGGCGACGGCGGCCTGCGCCAGCGCGGCGTCGAACTCGTCGCGCATCACCAGGGCCAGCTCCACCCCGTGCGTCTTCATGGCCACCGAGCGCCGGCCGTAGATCAGATCCGCCGCCGCGACCCGCCAGCGCACCATGCCCGCGGCCTCGGGCGGCAGGTGGGGCCAGGCCTTGGGCGTCACCCCACCGCCGCAGGGCTTGTAGCGGGGCAGGGACTCGCGCTCCAGCAGCACCACCTTCGCCCCGGCGGCCGCGGTCAGGCGAGCCAGGGTGGTGCCGGCCGGGCCAGCGCCGATGACGGCGAGGTCCCAGGGCGCACTCAACGCACTGCGCGCTCCGGGGCCGCGCCGACCTCCCCCGCGCGCGCGCGGAGCACGTGGAGGCGCGCCGGGCGCAGCGCGCGGACCACCAGCCAGGCCACCGCGGCCAGCACCAGCACCACGCCCAGCGCCGCAAGGCCCAGGTGAGCCCAGAGGCGGGCCACCGCCGCGCCGAAGCGCCAGGCCAGGAACTGCCACGTCGCCGTCCAGGTCACGGCCGCGAGGGCGGACCAGCCGATGTAGCTCGTCAGGGGCATGCGCGCGATGCCCGCCACCAGGATGGCCGGCGTGCGCACGGGGCCGAACCAGCGGCCGAGGAACAGGGCCCGCCCGCCGTAGCGGCGGACCCAATCCTGGCCGCGCGCCAGGCCGGCGGGCGGCACGCGCAGGCGGCGCACCAGAAGGTCCTGCACGAAGGGGCCGGTCAGGCGGGCCAGGCTGTAGCCGACGATGTTGCCGACAAGGTTGCCGGCCGCGGCGGCGGCCACGGCGGGCCAGTAGCCGAGCCGGCCATGCAGGATGAGGGCGCCGCCGGCCAGGAAGAACGGCTCGAACGGCACCCCGGGCAGCCCGATCCCCTCGACCACGAGGACGAAAAAGAGTGCCAGGTAGGTCAGTGGCGGCGGCAGGTGCATGAACCAGGCGTAAAAATGTCGCACGCCAGATCCTCCCGGCACCACCACTCTACCGCACGCGGCCGCCCGTCATCAGCCGAGGACCAGGTTCACCAGGCGGCCCGGCACCGCCACCAGCTTCGCCACGGGGCGGCCGCCCAGGGCGGCCTGGACCTTGGCGCTGGCCAGGGCGGCCTCGCGCAGATCCCCCTCCGGCGCGTCGGCGTCCACCTCGACGCGGTCGCGCACCTTGCCGTTGACCTGGACGACCACGGTCACCCGGTCCTGCCGCAGCAGGGCCGCGTCGGCCTCCGGCCAGATCTGCAGGTGGACGCTGCCGGCGCCGCCCAGGCGCTGCCACATCTCCTCGGCCTGGTGCGGGGCAAGCGGCGCGATCAGGCGCGTGAACGTGCGCATGACCTCGCGCAGCAGGTCGCCGTTGCCGCCCCCCGCCTCGCGGTAGGCGCCGACCTCGTTCAGCAGGGTCATCAGGGCGCTGATGCCCGTGTTGAAGGCGAAGCGCTCCAGGTCGGCCGTGACGCGGGCGATGCCCTTGTGCATGGCGCGGCGCAGGTCCGCATCGCCGGCGTGGGTCCTGGCGCCGCCCGTCGCCGCCGCCTCCAGGCAGGTCCGCCACAGGCGCTGCTGAAAGCGGACGATGCCCTCGATCCCGCGCGAGTTCCACGGCCCGCCCTGGTCCCAGGGCCCGATGAACATCAGGAACAGGCGCACCACGTCCGCGCCGTATCGGGCCACCAGGTCGTCGGGGTTCACCACGTTGCCGCGCGACTTGGACATCTTCTCGTTGTTCTCGCCCAGGATGATGCCCTGGTTGCGCAGCCGCAGGGCCGGCTCGCCGAAGGGGACCAGGCCCAGGTCGCGCATGGCCTTGGTGAAGAAGCGCATGTACATCAGGTGCAGGATGGCGTGCTCGATACCGCCCGTGTACGTGTCGACGGGCAGCCAGCGCGCCGCCGCCGCGGGGTCGAACGGCGCCGCGTCGTCGTGCGGGCTCAGGTAGCGGTACATGTACCAGGACGAGTCGACGAACGTGTCCATGGTGTCGGTCTCGCGGCGGGCCGGGCCGCCGCACTTCGGGCAGGTGGTGTTCAGGAACTTCGGGTCGTGCACCAGAGGCGACTCCCCGGTCGGCCGGAACTCGGCGTCGGGCGGCAGGATCACGGGCAGGTCGGAATCCGGCACCGGCACGATGCCGCAGGCGTCGCAGTAGACGACGGGGATGGGCGTGCCCCAGTACCGCTGGCGGCTGATCAGCCAGTCGCGCAGGCGGTATTGGACCGTTCGCTGTCCGATACCGCCCCGCTCCAGCGCGTCAGCAATCGCGTTCCAGGCCGCATCGGAATCCATGCCGGTGTACGGGCCCGAGTTGACGACCCTCCCCGCGCCCGTGTGGGGCAGCTCGCCGCCCTCGATGACCCGGGGGATCGACAGCCCGTGGCGGGTGGCGAAATCAAAGTCACGCGCATCGTGCCCGGGAACGGCCATGATGGCGCCCGTGCCGTACGACATCAGGACGTAATCCGCGATCCAGATCGGTATGGGGGCGCCGGTCATGGGGTGCTTGGCGTACGCCCCCGTGAAGACTCCCGTCCGCTCCCGGGCCGTGGACATGCGCTCGATCTCGGACTCGCGGCTGGCCTGGGCCCGATAGGCCGCGACGGCGTCGCGCTGCTCGGCCGCGGTGATCCTGTCGACCAGCGGATGCTCCGGTGCCAGGACGGCAAATGAGCACCCGTACAGAGTGTCGATGCGGGTCGTGAAGACCTCGAACCGCTCCGGCCCGACCTCGAAGGCGAAGGCCGTTCCTTCGGAACGTCCAATCCAGTTTGTCTGCATCAGCCTGACCCGCTCGGGCCAGTCCAGCCCGTCAAAGCTCAGCAGCTCGTCAGCGTAGTGGGTGATGCGGAAGAACCACTGGTCCAGGTCCTTGCGGATCACGGGCGTGTCGCACCGCTCGCAGCGCCGGTCCTCGCCGACCACCTGCTCGCGGGCCAGGGTGGTCTGGCAGGACGGGCACCAGTCGACGGGCGCGAACTTCTTGTAGGCCAGGCCCTTCTCCAGAAAGCGCAGGAAGAACCACTGGTTCCAGCGGTAGTACTCCGGCTCGCAGGTGACAACCTCGCGCTCCCAGTCGAACATCGTGCCCATGCTGCGCAGCTGCGCGCGCATGCGCGGGATGCTGTCCATGGTCCAGGTGTGCGGGTGGATGCCGCGCTTGATGGCGGCGTTCTCCGCCGGCAGGCCGAACGCGTCGAACCCGATCGGGAACAGCACGTCGTGGCCGCGCATGCGCATGTAGCGGGCGTAGACGTCCGGCGGCGTGACCGCGTACCAGTGGCCGACGTGGAAGTCCCCGCTCGGATACGGGTACATGGTCAGCATGTAGTATTTCGGCCGCCGCCCGCTCTCGGGCGTACGGTACATGTCCGCCGCCGCCCATGCCGCCTGCCACTTCGGCTCGACCTGGGCGAAGTCATAGCGCACATCCGCCGCTTCCACCGGCCGTACGGCCATCGCCGCTCCCCCCAACAAAAAACCCGCCCCATGCTGGGGCGGGAATCTTCCCGCGGTACCACCCTGCTGCCGGACTCAAGTGGTGGAGGTAAGCGGGTTCGAACCGCTGGCCTCGTGAATGCCATTCACGCGCTCTCCCACCTGAGCTATACCCCCACGTGATCCGCTCGGCCGTCCGTAACGTGGACGCTCCCGGCACCGGCACGATTCGGGTGAGTTCACCGTGCCCCCCCGCCGGCTCGCACCGCCCGCCGGCTCGCTGTCAGAGGGGATCGTCGGCTACTGCTCCCGTTGGCCGTTTTACCCTATTCGATTTGTGCAGGTCATTATAGCGCCGCCTCGCGGACGGGGTCAATGCGAGTCGCATCGCCCCAGAGCCGCTCGAGGTCGAAGTACACGCGCACGTCGCGGTGGAAGACATGGGCCACGACGTCCCCGAGGTCCAGACAGACCCAGCGCGCCTGGCGGTAGCCCTCCATCTTGGCGGGGCCGGCCTCCCCCGCGATCGCGTCCGCGATGGCCTGCACCTGCAGGGTGCTGCCGCCGCTGCAGATCACGAAGTTGTCGGCCACGATCGACACCTTGGACACGTCCAGCACGACGACGTCCTCGGCCTTCCGCGACTCGGCCGCATCCACCACCGCGCGCGCCTTCTCGCTCAGGCTCAATCCGGCGGACCGCCTCCTTGCTTCACAGCATAGCGCGGTCGAGCAGCGCGTTCCACGTCCGCACCGCCACCAGATCGATCCGCCGCCGGCGCTGCAGCACGTCGCCGACGCTGGCCGCGCTCGCGGCCAGCGTCGCGCCGCGCAGATCGCGCAGGGCAAGTTCATGCAGGCCAGGGACGATGTCGTGGGCGACGAGGTCGGCGACAAAGACGACCTCGTCCAGCGGGGTCATGTCCGGGGCGCCGACCGTGTGCCGGGCGATGGCCGACAGGACATCGCCCGCCACCAGCCCGTAATCCCGGCGGAGGATCAGCGCTGCGATGGGACCGTGCCACACCGCGGGGATGTCCGGGTCGCAGCCAAGCTCGCGCGCGAGCGGCGCCATCTCCGCCTCCGGCATTTCATGCGCGAAGTCGTGCAGGAGCCCCGCCAGGGCGGCCTTCTCTTCGGGGAGATCGTGGGCGCGGGCGATCTCGGCCGCGAGCCGCGCTGCGCGAAGGCTGTGCTCGAACCGCGAGGCGCTGATGCGCCCGCGCAGCAGCGCCTCCCAGTCAGCGAACGTAGAGGGCGTGCTCACGAATATATGCCTCGACTTTCGGCGCGACCAGGCCTGCGATCGGCTGGCCGGCCGCAACCCGCTCGCGGATCTCGGTGGAGGACACGTCCACGCCGTCCATGGGGACGTAAGTCGCGTACGGGACGGGTGGCCAGGTGGTGCCGGGCCGCGTCACACCCACAAAGTGAGCGAGCTTGGGCAGCTCCTCCCACTCGTGCCAGGTCGGCAGGTCGCGAATCGCGTCGGCGCCACAGATGAAGAAGAGGTCATCGGCACCGGACAGGGCACGAAGCGTATCCACCGTGTACGAAGGTCCGGGGCGGTCCAATTCGATGCGGGAGACCGCGAAGGTCGGCTCGTCCTCGGCGGCGAGCACGGTCATCCGGAACCGGTCCTCCGCGGATGCGTGCCCGTGCTTCTGCGGCGGAGCTCCGGCGGGGACGAACAGGACTCGGCCCAGGGCCATGGCGGCCACGGCTCCATGGGCGGCTGCCACATGCCCCACATGGGGTGGATCGAACGTTCCCCCAAAGATCCCGAGCCGCATTTACGCCTGCGTCATGGCGGCGGGCAGGATCCAGTCACCGTCCAGCCGGAATTCCGCCTCGCCGATCCGCACCATGGCGCCGTCCGTGGCGCCCGCGGCCAGTAACCCCTTGGGTAGACCCGCTCCCCGAAACCGCTTCGCCAGGTACTCGGCCCCCTCGTCGTTATCGAGGTCCGTCATCGCCACCCAGGTGGCGAAGGGGCCCCCAGCGACGACGAACGCCTCACCTTGGCGATCGACGTGCCAGCGCTCCTCGCCGGCCCGCACCACCGGCACTTCCGGCTCCATCGGCGGGATCTTGGCCAGCTCCATCACGACCGCATCCAGCAGGGCATCGAGGCCCTCATGCGTGACGGCCGAAATCGGGAAGACCGGCAGCTGGGTGGCTGCCCGCAGGTTGGCCACCCGCTCGGTGGTCACGTCGATCTTGTTGGCGGCCACCAGCCGCGGCCGGCGGGCCAGCTCCGGGTCGTGGAGCGCCAGCTCGCGGTCGACGGTGCGGAAGTCCGCGACCGGATCCTCGCCGGAGACATCGACGACATGCACCAGCAGCCGCGTCCGCTCCACGTGGCGCAGGAACTCATGGCCGAGGCCAGCGCCCTCGTGGGCACCCTCGATCAAACCGGGGATGTCGGCCATGACGAAGTCCACCTCGTGCCGCCGCACGACACCGAGGTTCGGCTCCAGGGTGGTGAAGGGGTAGTCGGCAATCTTGGGTCGCGCCGCTGAGGCCGCCGCGATCAGCGAGGACTTACCCGCGTTCGGCAGGCCCACAAGGCCGACATCCGCGATCACCTTGAGCTCGAAGTCGAGCAGGCGGGCGGTCCCTGGCTCGCCCTTCTCGGCGAAGCGTGGGGCTTGGCGCGTGGGGCCCGCGAAGCGCGCGTTGCCGCGGCCGCCGCGGCCACCGCGGCACAGGACCACGCGGTCGCCGTCCTGCACGAGGTCCGCGAGAACGTCGCCCGAGTCCGACTCGCGGATGACGGTGCCGGGCGGAATGTGGATCACCAGCTCGGGAGCGGAGGCTCCATGCTGGTCCTTGCCGCGGCCGTGCTCGCCGCGGCCGGCCGCGTAGTGCCGCCGCGAGCGGAAGTCCAGCAGCGTGCGCAGGTGGCGGTCCGCTACCGCGACCACGTCGCCGCCGCGGCCACCGTCGCCGCCGTTCGGGCCGCCGAGCGGGACATACTTCTCGCGCCGGAACGACACGCAGCCGTTGCCGCCGGCGCCGGAGGCCACCTCGATGCGCGCGCGGTCGACGAACATGGGGTGATCCTCCCTCCGTAGCTCTCCCCTACAGGATGCCTTGCTTGCGGGCGCATCAAAAGGCCCCGCGCACAGGCGCGGGGCCACCAAAATCGCGTCTGGAGGCATCAGGCCGGCGGGGTCACGCTCACGTGCTTTCTGCCCTGGGCCCGCACCCTGAACTCGACCGTGCCCTCCACCATCGCGAACAGCGTGTCGTCGGAGCCCTTGCCGACGTTCACGCCCGGGTGGATGCGCGTGCCGCGCTGGCGGACCAGGATCGTGCCCGCGGTCACGTGCTGGCCCTCGAAGCGCTTCACGCCGAGGCGCTTCGGCCGGCTGTCGCGCCCGTTGCGGCTGCTGCCGCCGCCCTTTTTATGCGCCATGCTCCTCTGCCTCCTCGGCCGGCTTTTCGCCCGCGCCCACGCCGGTGATCAGCACGCGCGTGAGGTTCTGGCGGTGGCCGGTCTTGCGCCGCTCGTTGGCCTTCGCCTTGTAGCGGAAGACGATGATCTTCTTGCCGCGCACCTGGCCGAGGACGCGGCCCGTGACCGCGACACCCTTGACCAGCGGCGCGCCGGGACGGAAGGTGCCGTCGCCGCCCACGGCCAGCACGCGGTCGAACGTGACCTCGGCGCCGGGCTCGGCGCCCAGCAGCTCGACCTCGACCACGTCGCCCTCGCGCACCCGGTACTGCTTGCCTCCGGTCTCGATGACCGCGTACATGCCTGCGACACCTCCGGACGATCAGACGCGGGGAATATGCTACCGGAGGGCGCAGGGGCTGTCAACGAGCAGGCGGGCGGGCCAGCGCAGGCGGGGGGCGACCGATGGCTTGACCGCGGCGCTTGCCCACCATGCGCGAGCGGCTGCTGCCGCGGGTCAGTGCGCCGCAGGGGGCTTTCTTCAACGCGCGTCAGTGGGCCGCCCGGCTTCGCTCCATTCACACTGACCCTGGTCCAGGCCACCTGGGTCCGGCGAGCTGGGTCTGGACGTTGCCGTAGGCGACGCGGTCGTTGTGCGCGCTGACCGGGACGCCAGGCCAACCCAGCGTGGCGGCGGGGTGGGTGAAGCGGGCGGAGAAAGGCCGCCACCATCGCGAGGCCTGGCCAGTTCCTCAGCGCCCTTGGCGTCCTTCTCCAGAGCCCCAGGCTGCCGACGACCCAGCCGTCGGTCGCCGAGATGAACCGGACCGCCGCCAGGCGCAGCGGTGCCGTGGCCCCCGGCAGATCAGCCAGCGACGCCGTCGACTTGGCCGCGATCACCGGCGGGCTGGCCGATACGGTGGCCGCGGCCGCCGCGGGGGCGGTCGTGGTGGCCGTGGCGACGGGCTGGCGCGCCGGACGCGATCCGAGGAACCCCGCAGCCGGACAAGACCACAGCCATCAGGGCAGTGGTGAGCCGGCGCGTCGCGACGCGCCCCTGCACATTGAGGTAGGACGGCGTCCCCACCATCGCGGTTCCCTGGAGCCGTCACGGCGGCGCGCAGCGCTGCGGGCGCCGCGCCGTGACGGGCGGGCGCGCCACCGCTCCGGGAGACGCTGGGCTACGTCAGCGGGCGTTCGCTGCGGACGTGCGCCGCCAGCCAATCCAGGATCCCCGTCAGTGCCTGCGGGTCGAGCCGCGCGTCGGCGGCGTTGTAGTTGGGCAGCGCATTGGCGGCCGTCAGCTCGGCGCGCGGGCGCGGCTCGTGCTTCAGCACGTGGTTGCAGTCCTCCGGGAAGAGGAAGCTCACATCGGGGTGGCCGGCGGCGGCGCGCTGCAGGGGCTCGCCGTCAGCCCGCCAGTCCACCTGGATGTCCTTTCGGCCGATCACGACGAGCGCGGGCACGTCCACCCGCCGCAGCAGGCTTGCGGCGTCGGCCAGCCACAGCTCGCGCGAGAACGGCTGGTTGACCGGGGCCTCGATCGCGCGCAGAAGCTGCTGCACGCTCTCGGGCAGGGCCGGGTCCGGGTTCATGGGCTCGCCGGCCTGAAACCGCGCGATGGCGGCGTCGTAAAGGGCCAGCAGCGCCTCGCCGTTGGGAAACGCGGCGGCCTGGGCCGCCAGCTGGGCATGGGCCACGGCCCCGACGGAGCGCCCAGGCGGGCCGACGAGCACAAGGCCCGCCACGGGGTTGGCCGGATGGCCGAGCTGGTAGTTCAGGGCGTGGAGGGTGCCCTCGCTGTTTCCCAGGACAAAGACGAAGCCCCCGGCACGGTCGGCCGCGAGGCGCACGGCGCCCGCCACCTCATCCGCGAAGCCCTGCATGCTCATCCGTCCCGCCATCACCTGCAGGGCTTCCGGGCCGTGGGGCCCGATACCGCGCTTGTCGTAGCGCACCGAGGCGAACCCGGCCCCCGCCAGGGCCTCCGCCAGCAGGCGCGCGCTGCCGTTGGTGCCTGGGATCAGCGGCGAGTTCCAGTCGCGGTCGGTGGGGCCGCTGCCGGCCACCAGGACGACGCACGGGTGGGGCGGCGGTCCGGCCGGTGTCACCAGCGTGCCGTAGACGGTGGTCGCATCCAGGGGCCAGCTGACCTCCACGCTTTGCATCCTGGCCACCTCCGCTCAGAGGCCGAGCAGGCGCTCCGCGTTGCCGTGCGCGATGCGCTCGCGGTCGGCCGGGCTCACGGGCAGCTGCTCCAAGAACATTCGCGCCTGCTCCATCGAAGCATAGGGGTAGTCGGCGGAGAACATGATGCGCTCCACGCCCACCTCCAGCAGCAGGTTGAGGAAGGGCGGCAGGTAGTTGAAGCCGCTGAACGTGTAGTGGACGTTCTCGCGCAGGTAGGCGCCGACCGGCCGCTCCAGCTTCGTCAGCTGGCGGGCCATGGTGTGGTCCATGCGCTGCAGCATGAACGGCAGGCCCTCGCCGAGGTGGCCGACGATGAGCTGCAGGCCCGGGTAGCGGTCGAAGGCGCCGCCGAGGATCGCGCGGATGACGTGCACGGCCGTCTCGATGTGCCAGCCCCAGCCCGCGATGGACAGGATGTTCGTGACGCCGGGGGCGAAGTGGCCCGTGTACGAGGCGGCGACCACCGGCGCCGGCGGCTGGGTGGGGTGCAGGTGGATCGGCACCCGCAGCGCCTCGGCCCGCTCCAGGATCGGCCAGAAGTCGGGATCGTCGAGGTAGCGGCCCTGGACGTGGCCGTTGATCACCGCGCCCTTGAAGCCGAGCCCGCGCACGGCGCGCTCCAGCTCCTCGGCCGCCGCTTCCGGTGCCGCCGTGGGCAGGGAGGCGAGGCCGGCCAACCGGTCCGGGTGGCGCTTGACGGCCTCGGCGAGCGCGTCGTTGGTCTCGCGGGCGGTGGCCCGGGCCTCATCCGGAGGAAGCTGCTCGGTGCCGGGCGCGGTGAGCGACAGCACCTGGACGTCGATGCCCGCCGCGTCCATGTCCTGCAGCCGGCGCTCGCCGAGGCTGGTGAGGCGCTCCACCAGGTTGGGCAGGCCGAAGGCGACCTCCGGGTGGCCGCGGCTCGCCTCCGCCTGCGCCTTCAGCTGGCGGCCGGGGCCGTCCATGAAGGCGGGGGTGGCGAAGTGCTCCTCCAGCGTGATCGTCCGCAACGGGATCATCCTCCTCACGGTCCGCGCGGGTCTCCCCCCGCGCGGACACGGAGTACGTGCAAGATGCGCGGTGGTGCCGCCGCCCATCCAGTCTGCGCCCCGGCGGGCGGCGGAACCACGGCCGGGTGGACGGGTCGGGTAGCCGGCGCCGCGACAGGCGGCAGTCGTCGCATCTTCAGGCACCCGCTGGCGGCGCCGACCCGGCCGGTCCCCCGGGTCACGGAGCCGGCGCCGCCAACCCCAGATCGTCGCGCACCCAGGCGCCCTCCGCCAGCGCCGCCTCGGTCCAGGTGGCCCGCCGCGCGCGCAGGGCGGCCCACTCGTCCGGGGTGTACCCCTTGGGCTCGAGGGCGCCCGTCACAGCCCGGTACAGCACCTCCGCCCGCGCCAGGGGCCCGGGCGGCAGCCACCCCGCAACCACCACCACGTCGATGTCGCTGCCGGGATGGAAGTCGCCGCGGGCGACCGAGCCCACCACCAGGGCCGACAGGGGCCCCTGCTCGCGTGCCAGGGAGGCCGCGTACGCGGCCGCCAGATCCAGCAGCTCGGCCCGCCGGGCCCGCTGCGCCGCGATCAGCGCCGGCAGGGCATCAGGCATCCTCGCGCTCCAGGTCGGCAGCCCGCTCGCGCGTCCAGCTCACGACGGCCTCCGCCGCCACCAGGGCGCGGTCGGCCGCCTCCGCGTCGTAAAACTCGAACGGGCTGCCGGCCGGGTAGGCGTCGGGGTAGCGCGGCGGGATGTAGTGGCGGTCCAGCTCGCGGGCGAAGCGGCCGAGGCCGTCCTCGCCGCCCATGTCCAGCGCCTCGGCGAGCCGCAGCACCGAGTGGCCCACCGCCATGCCGCCCGTGGCCCGCAGCAGGCCCTTCAGCGCGTACTCGGCGGCCTGCTGCGCCTTGAAGGAGGCCCAGGCCCAGTCGCCGGCCGCCGCGTCGCGGCGGGCCGAGGCGAGGGTGTGGTCGGCCTGGCCCAGCCAGCGGCGGAGGTCGTCGCGGTCGATCACGGGCGCGCTCCGCCTCCCGCCCCCAGGCTACACCATCGGTGACAGGCGCCGCCGAGGCTCAGGCGTAGTCGAGCCCGTTCGGCCACGGCAGGGGCAGCGGCGGGGGCAGCCCCGGGTCGCGCGCCAGCCCTGCCCGGCCGAAGAAGGTCGCGACCGGATCGGCGCCGGCCGGCGGTCCACGCCAGCCAGCGGCTGCGGCCAACAGGTCGGGCCGCAGGACGGCGACCGTGCCTGGCAGCGCCCGGACCTGCGGTGTCAGCCCACGACGCGCCAGCAGGCCCTCGAAGGTGGGATCGGTGGTGGAGAGGGTGAGCGCCCGCACCCCGAGCGCGCGGCACAGAGCGTCCATCGTGACGGCGAGCGCAGTGCGCTCGCCGCCGAACTCGACGACATGGCCCATGTCCCGCGGACGCTGGCCGCGGTCGGGCACGCCCGCGACCCAGTAGGCTGCGGCTCGGCCGTCCGCCTCCACCACCCAGGCCGACTGGCGGCACTGAATCGAGCGCGCGTACCCCTCGGCGGCGAAGGTGGCCGGCCCCCGCCGCCAGCGCACCGGCTCGCGCGCATGCAGGGCGGCAAGCTCGCGCCAGTCCACCGGCGGCCGCAGGCCGAGGTGCCCCGGCTCCCCGAGGTCTTCGCCGCCGGCCCCCCCATCCCCCAGCGGCACCCGCCAGCGGCAGCAGCGGCCGGCCGGCGCCGCGCCCGCCCGCAGGTAGAGGGACCGGTCGCCCGAGATCGTGAGCACCGCCACGCCGTCGGCGGCGAGGACGCGCATCGCGTCCGCCACCAGGGCGGAGCCGAGCCCCTGGCCGCGCAGGTCCGCGCGCGTCGTCACGGCGCCGTGGGCCGCCGCGGCGACCTCGAAGGCGCCCATGCGCATATGGCCGCGTACGCTGCCGGCGTGGGCGAGAAGGGCGCCGCCGGCATCGGCGACCACGCGGAGATTGGGGGCGTTCGCGGGGGTGAAGAGGGCCGGGAAGTCTTCCGCCATGGACGTGGTGTAGGGCGGGCGGCGGAAGGCCGCATCGCACAGGGCGACTACCGCGTTCAGCTCATCGGGGCGCGCCGCGCGAGGCCCGTCGCGGTCGCCGCCACGGGCCGGCCGCGGCGCCTCGCCCACGCCGCCCGCAGCCCCCAGCGCCTACACCATCCGCCCGCGCGCGTACGTGCGGAAGGCCCGCGTGATCTCCACCCGGACGCGCTCGCCCACGCGGCGGCCGGCGCCCTCGATGTCGATGACGTAGCCCTCCACGCGCGCGATGCCGTCGGAGGTGTTGCTGACGTGGGGCTCCTCCACCCGCAGCTCGATGACCTCGCCCTCGCGCACGGGCCGGGCCATGGCCTCGACCTCGGCGCGGGTGCCCACGGCGCGGACGTTCATCTTCTCGACGTGGACCTCCTCGGCGCCGCGCACGAAGATGGTGTGGCCGACCTCGCGCTCGAGCTCCTTCAGGTTCTGCCCGCCGGCGCCGATCAGCAGGGCGGCCACGCTCGGATGGACCTCCACCAGCACGGCCTCGGCCTGGCTGCCGGCCAGGATGCGGCGGATCTCGGCCCGCACGCGCCGGCTGGCGCTCTCCTCCGTCAGCACGCGCCCGCGGCCGTCGCAGTACGGGCAGGGGTGGGTGAGCAGGTCGCGCAGGCTCTGGCGGCCCTTCTTGCGGGTCATCTCCACCAGGCCGAGCTGGGTGAGGCCGAGGACCACCGGCCGGCTGTGGTCGGGCCGGCACGCCTCCTCCAGGGCCGCCACGACGCGGCGGCGGTGCTCGGGCACCTCCATGTCGATGAAGTCGACGATGATGATGCCGCCGATGTCACGCAGGCGCAGCTGCCGCGCGATCTCGGCGCACGCCTCCAGGTTGGTGCGAAAGACGGTATCGGCCAACGACTCGGTGGAACCGGTGAACTTGCCCGTGTTGACGTCGATGGCCGTCAGGGCCTCCATCTGGTCGATGACCAGGTAGCCGCCCGACGGCAGCCAGACGCGGCGGCCCAGGGCCCGCTCGATCTCCTCGTCCACCCCGCGGGCGGCGAAGAGCCCGACGGCGGCGCCGTTGGCCGGCCCCGGGCTGTAGAGGCTCACGAGCGGCTTGCCCTCCGGCGCGAAGCCGTCCAGGTACTCCTGCAGCCGCGCGTACTCCTCCGCCGAGTCGACGAGGATGCGGCGCACGTCGGGCGTCAGCTGGTCGCGCATGATGCGCTGCACCAGCCCGAGGTCCTTGTAGAGCAGGGCCGGCGCCTTGGCCTTGCTGGCCTTGGCCTTCAGCGACATCCAGGCGCGGCGGAGCGCCTCGGCGTCCTCGCGGATCTCGTCCGCGGAGCGTCCCTCCGCCACCGTGCGCACGATGAAGCCGAGGCCGCGGCCGCGCACGCGCTGCGCGATGTCCTTCAGCCGCTCGCGCTCCGCCTCGTCGGCGATGCGCCGGCTGACGCCCACGTAGTCGACCGTCGGCATGAGCACCAGGTAGCGACCCGGCAGGGTCACGTGGCGGGTCACCCGCGCCCCCTTGGTGCCGATGGGCTCCTTGGCGATCTGGACCATGACCTCCTGGCCCTCGCGGACCAGGTCCTTGATGGATGCCTTGCGCGCGCGGGGGCGCCGGGCGGCGGCATCGGCGGCGTCGGCCAGGTCCTCGGCGACCTCGGCGACCTCCGAGCCCTCCGCGTCGGGCGGGTAGGCGTCGTCCACGAAGAGGAAGGCGTTGCGCTCCAGGCCGACGTCCACAAACGCGGCCTGCATGCCGGGCAGCACGTTCTGGATGCGGCCCCTGTAGACGTTGCCGACGATGCGCTGGCTGAGGGGCCGCTCGATGTAGACCTCGACCAGGCGGCCGTCCTCGAAGATGGCGACCCTTGGCTCAGCTCCGTCGAAGCTGAGCACGATCTCCTTTTCCAAAGCCGGTGTCAGCTCCCGATTCCAAACGGGTCCAAATTTGGGCGCTTCGTGGCGCGCAATGCCCGCCATCGCCTGTCGTCCGCCATTATACCGCACGCAGCTTCCCCCCCGCCGTCAGGACGGCGGCGGAAGCCGCCGCCCCCAGGGCTGCCCATGGGTGCCGCGGAAGGCCCGGCGTCAGGACCGGGGCTCCAGCAGGCGGACGGCCGGGGCCAGCGGCCCGTCGCGCTGCAGGGCCGCCACCAGCGCCGCCTCGTCGGCTTCGCCCATCACCCTGCCCTCCGCGTCCAGGACCCAGATCACGTGGTAGCGGCCGGGGGCGATGACGCGCAGCAGCCCCTGCAGGGGCGCGTCCGCGCGGACGGCCAGGGGGCGCACGCCGAGCGCGCCGCCGCGGGCCGCGAAGGCTTTGCCACGGCCCAGCAGGTCGCGCCACGTGCGCAGGTCGGGCAGCCAGCGCTCGCGCCGCGCCCCATCCCACGCGAAGACGGCGAACACGAAGGCCCCGGGCTCGATGGTGCCCCGCAGGGCCCAGAGGGCGGCGCCACCCGCGGCCAGGGCCACGGCGGCGGCATACCCGGCCCGTACCACAGCGAGGGTGGCACGTCCGTATCCCATGCGGCCGGCCAGCCAGGCGCGGGCCAGGCGGCCGCCGTCCAGGGGCAGCGCCGGCACCAGGTTGGCGGCGCCGAGGGCAAGGTTGACGGCCTGGTAGTACGCGGCGATGTGCGGATCGAGCCAGGCGTTGTCCCTGGCCCACGTCGTCAGCCCGTAGAGCACCAGGCTCCCGAGCGGGCCGGCCATCGCCACGGTCGCCTCCACGGCGGGCTCAGCCGCCGCCAGGCCGGGAATGCGGGCCATGCCGCCGAAGGGCAGGATCTCGACCCGCTCCACCTCCAGCCCGCACGCCGTGGCCGCCGCCACATGCGCGGCCTCGTGCGCCGCCAGGGCCACCAGCAGCAGGATCACCTCGCGCCCGAGTCCGCCGGCGGCGGCCAGGGCCAGGATGGCCAAAAAGAGCGGGTGGACCCGGACCTTAACGGCTGACGGCTTCCTTCAGGCCCAGGTACGGCGCGGGGTTGACAGGCTTGCCGTCGAACCGCAGCTCAAAGTACAGGTACGGGCCGAACTGCGAGCCCACGCGGCCCGTCGTGCAGACCGCCTGCCCCTGGGTGACGCGCGCCCCCGGCTCGACGAGCGGCGATTCGCAGTGCGCGTAGAGGGACGACCAGCCGCCGGTGTGGTTCACCAGGACGTAGCGACCGAGGGTTGCGGAGGCCGTGGCGGCGAGCACCTGGCCCGCCGCGATGGCGTGCACGGGTGCCGAGGCCGTCGCCCAGAACAGCACCCCCTGGCTCGGCGCCGTCTTGCCGCCCCCGCCGGGAACCAGCACGGGCGCCCCGAACGCCACCGCCACCGGAGCCTGCAGGGGCGGCACCAGCTTGCCCATCGGCGTGGTCGCGCCGGGGGGCGGCGCCGGCGTGGGCGGCGGCGTCGCCGTCGGGGGCGGGGTGACGGCGATGGCCGGGAGGGAGACGCCCTCGCTGTGCAGCCACGCCGCGAGGCCGGGCACCTGGTCCACGATGGTGCGCGCCACCGCGACGGGGTCGTAGTCCCGGTGAAGGGCCCAGCGAACGGCCGAGGCTGAATCGCGGCCCGCGGCGCCCGGCAGGGAGGCCGCGCCGATGACCGCCGCCGCCAGCAGCACCGCGCCGGCGAGCTGGCGCAGGAACGGCTCCCGGATCAGGTCGTCGGCCCCGGCCCGCACGCGCCGCAGCCAGCGGGGACTGCGCGGGCGCAGCAGCTCCGCCGGGAACGGCTGCGGGCCGGGGTGATCCCCCACGGGCGGCATCTGCCACCAGCCGCCCGCGAAGTCCGCCTCGGGTGGCGGCCGGTGCGCCGCCGCACCTGCCTGCACCTCATCCGGCTGCGAGACCTCGACATCGATGAAGGGCGCTTCCTCGGGGGCCGGAGCCGCGGCCTCCGGTGCATCGGCGGGCGCCACGCGGATGCCCAGGCGCGCCGCCCAAGCGGCGAAGCGGTCCGTCGGCCCAGGCCCCATGGTCAGCCCTCCCCCGGGGCATGGGTATGGGCAGGGCGCGGGGGGTATGTATCACGGCGACCGCGCGGGCGGCCGCCGCCGGGCCCGAATGGGATGCGGGACAGCGCCCCGCCCTGTTGTAAGGAGGACGGTGGGGCGCTCCCCCGGGGAGCCTGGGCTGACTGTGGGACCGCAGCGGGGCATGTGCGGGGACGACGCGAAGCCGCCCCAGACTGTTTGGCGGGGTGGCGCCAGGTGTCGAGGCCGCGGCGGAACCGCCCCCGGGGCGATACCGCGACGAACCTGACTGACTGTCTGCGAGGCGACGCCGGCCGCCCGGCTGGGCGGTGAAGCTGACTCCAGGGCAGTCCCGCGACGAGCCCGGACTGGCTGCCGGGCAGCGGAAGCGCCGGACGTGCTGGCCGAGCTGGCGCCGCGCCTCAGCGGGCCCGCTCCACGGGGAATCTTCCGCACGCTCGCCGACGAGGCGGCGTCCTGGGCGGTGGCGTTGGCCGCCGGCCGCCCGTTCGATCCGGCCCTCGTGGACGCCGTGTTGGACCCTCTGGCGTGGCTCGCGCCAGGCGCACAGGTCGACGCCGTGCTGGTCCACCAGGACCTTCACCCCGGCAACGTGCTGAGCGCGCGCGGCGCGGGCCGCGGCTGGCAGGGGGCGAACGACAACTGAGCCGCCGTCCGGAGGCGACGGTAACGTCCATTGGCCAGAAGCAACACATCTTCCACGATTGCTTCAATGGAGCCGCCGCCCGAAGACGGCGGTAACCCTGAGCACCCCGGCTGAGGTTGCTGATGGGCAACGATTCCGACACGAGGGGTTCAGGTGCGAGTGGCCGACACGTCGCGCGATGTCCGCCACTCGGGTGCGCGCCGCTGACCACCTACGTCCACGCGTCGTTCAGCTACGTTATTAAGTAGTTTGACTATGCTGTGTGGACTATGGTCCGATGCATCCAGGAGGGCTTGCCCTGGCAACCGAGGTGTTCCCCATCCGGGGTCCGGTCCCCCACGACGACGTGGTCGACCGCGAGGCCTTCATCGAGCAGGTCGGCCAGCGGCTGCTCGATGGCCACAGCGTCGTCATCGCCGCTCCCCGCCGCCTGGGCAAGAGCTCGGTCGGTCACGAGGTCCTGCGCCGCCTCCGCAATCGCGACCAAACCAGGGTGGCCGCCATCGACCTGGCCGCGACCCCAAGCATGGCCGCCCTGGCTGAGCGCCTCACGGTGGCTTGCCTGGCGAGCGTGTCGCCGACCGCACAGGCCGTGACGGCGGCGCGCGGGGCCCTGGTCCGGCTCAGCCAATACCCCGAGGTGCGGGCCAAGATGCACGACCTG
>DAHVAF010000118.1 GCA_027314765.1 Clostridia bacterium
GGTGCCGCCGCGGGTGGAATATGCGCTGAGCGGCCTGGGCGCGACGCTGATCGAGCCGCTCAGCGCCCTCTGCCGGTGGGCCGAGGGGCACATGCATGAGGTGCACGGCGCGCGGTCGCGATCTTCAGGCGAAGTGTAGGGGCGGCCAGGCGGCCGCCCCGTTCTCCCTACATGGCCTCATCGCGGGGTCATCGCCGCCTCATCGCCGCCCCATCGCCGCCCCATCGCCGCCCCATCGCTGCCCCATCGCCGCCCCATCGCTGCCCCATCGCTGCCTCATCGCCGCCTCGTCGCGCCGTCATCGCTGCGTCATCCATCGCGGCGTCGCTTGCGGGCGCGCCCGGCTACACGCGGGGCCGCTCGGCCACGCGGATCCGGCGCGTGAGGCGTTTGCTGCCGCGCAGCACGTCGACGTCGGCGGCGTCCGCCGAGCCCAGGGCCCGGCGGATGCCGCTGGGGCTGGAGACGGAGCGGCCGTTGACGGAGACGATGAAGTCCATCGCCAGCAGGCCGCCGCGATCGGCCGGGCCATTGGGAACCACATCGGTCACCAGCACGCCGCGATCCGCGGGCAGCTCCAGGGCCCGCGCCACGGGCGTGGGCACGACCTCCGCCTGGCCGACGATGCCGAGCCAGGGGTGGCGCGGGCGCCGGCCGGCCAGCATCTCGGCGATCTGCAACTTCACGGCGCTGGCCGGGATGGCGAAGCCGAGACCCTGGCCGCCCATGATCATCGCAGTCGTGATGCCGATCACCTCGCCCGCGAGCGTCGCGAGAGGCCCGCCGCTGTTGCCGGGGTTGATGGCGGCATCGGTCTGGATCAGGCCGTCGAGAAGCGCGCCGTTCGGCTCCATGAGCGAGCGCTCGAGCGCGCTGATGACGCCAAGTGTGACGGTCCAGGAGAAGCCGAGCGGATTGCCGAGCGCGATCACGCCCTGCCCGACGCGCAGCGTGTCGGAGTCCCCGAACTTCGCGGGCTGCATCGCCACGGCGACCGGCCGCTGCACCCGCACCACGGCGAGGTCGAGCAGCGGGTCGACACCCACGGGCCGGGCGCCAAAGCGCTGGCCGCTGGGCAGGGCCACCTCCAGGGCCTCCGCGCCGCCGACCACGTGGGCATTCGTCACGACGTGGCCCTGGTCATCCCACACCACACCCGAGCCGACGCCGCGGTCGCCCGCGCGGCCCACCCACGCCACCGACGGACCGACGATCTCCGCCGCGTGCGCCACAGCTTCCGAAAAGGGATCCAACGTCATGACGGCGCCTTCTCTCCGCGAGCGAGTCTGACTAAAGCTGACCATATGCCGGTCGGGGCGATTTGGCAATACCCGCCTCGACGGCTACAGTGCTCGCCTCGACGGCGGCGGCGCGGCCTGCGATCTTACGGTTGGGGGAGCGCGTGGTGAAACGGAAGCGGGCCTGGGCCATGGCCACCACCCTCACGTTGGTGGTCGCGACGGTCTCGGCCTGCGGCCGGTCGGCGGTGGTTGCCACCCCGACCGCGGCGACATCCGGCCCGGTGTGGGCCGTGCAGATGCAGTGGACGCCGACCACGTACGCCATCGGCCTTCAGTACGACGGCGCCAACGCATACACCGTCGGCACGCGCATCGCCGCGGAGCCGAGCTGGCAGCGCCACACCTGGGAGCTCACCGGTGCGGAGTGGCGCGGCACCGAGAACTTCGGCGCGGACTTCCGGATCCCGGCCCTGCCCGGCGTGGCCATCCAGCAGGTGAGCGTGGGTCTGAAGCCGCCCGGGCAGGGCGGCCCCCAGGCCACGGCCGTCCTCCCCGGAGGAGGGAGCTCCGGCGGCCTGGCCCAGGTCGGCGCGGGCGGCACGCAGGGCGACAGCCGCTACCATGTGGCCGCCGTGGCCGGGCGCGAGGCCGAGGTGCTGGATCCCAACCCGGCGGCGGCTGCCGGAGGCCCGAGCTACCTGTACTTTCGGCTGAGCCGCTCCTCACCGGTCTTCGCGGCTCACGCCCCGGTGGCGTATGTGACCGTCACCTTCGCGGCTCCCGCCGCACAGGCCTGGCCGGAGGCCACCTTCGCCGCCCTGGCCGCCCAAGGCATCACCCGCGCGGAGATCAACCTCGAGTGGGATGCCATCGAGCCTGCGCCCGGGCGCTTCGACTTCACCACGCTCGACCAGGACCTCGCCAATGCCGCCGCGGCCGGCATCAGGGTGATCCCGATCTTCTGGGACGCCGTCTGGGCGGGAACCCCCGCCTACTGGCTCACCGCGCGCGATATCGGCAGCAGCGGCGCCGCCTCGCAGGTTCCGATCTGGTGGGATCCGGCCAGCCGGCGGGCCTACTTCGACTACGTTCAGGCCACGGTGGCCCACATCCGCGCCGCGGCGGGATTCGGCGGGGCCTTTCTCGACTATGGCTGGCTCGACGCCATGTGGGGTCCGGGGCCCGGCGGCACGGGCGTCAACGGCTACGCACCGGCCGACATCGCCCGATTTCACGAGTGGCTCCCCACCGCGTACGGCACCCTTGCCGCCTTCAACGCCGCCGAGCACACGGCGTACTCGTCGTGGTCCCAGGTGCCCGCGGCCAAGCCTGGGCAGGCCCTCTTCCCCATCTACCAGAGCTTCCGCGCCTGGAGCGTGCAGCAGACCTACGCCAAGCTGAGCGCGCTCTACCGCAAGCTGACGCAGGCGCCGCTTTACTATTACTGGGGAGGAAGCTTCGGGGGCGCCGGCGTGGGGTTCAACCTGCCGGACACCTTCTTCCAGCTCGCGCGCCAGTACCGGGGGACCGTGGTCCTGGACGACGCCAACGTATCCGCCCTGCCGCCGCTCTTCCACAGCCTGGCGCAGGCGTACGGGGTGCCGCTGCTGGAGGAGTGGACGCCCGCGCGCGCCGGCTTCAGCGCCGAGATGGCCCAGTTCCTCGGGCACTACGGCTTCGAGGGCCCGAGCCCGGCTGGCCTCGACTTCTTCCTCTACAACGGCGGCGCCGAGTACCGGCAGGGCTTCCCGGTGTACCTGCACTGGCTCCCCTACCTGCGGAAGATCGGCGGCGCCTACCCGCAGCAGCCGGTGGCCGTCTACATCTCCTACGCCAGCATCTTCACCGATCCCCAGGGCATCGCCGCCGTCGGCCCGGAGCTGCAGGCGCTCTGGCAGTCGCAGCGCCAGGCCTTCGCCGTCGTCACCGACCGCGAGGTCGCGGCCGGAGCCGTCCGCCTGGCCGACTTTCGCGCCATCTACCCGCTCAACGGCGCCGGCGATCCCGCCCTTGCCGCTTACGCCCGCGCCGGCGGTCATGTGGTCCAGTCGCCCGCGCAGCTTCTGAGGTACGCGCCGGCCTACGCGAGCCTGTCCCCTGCCGCCCCGGCCGTGGAGGTCGTGCCGAGCGTCGACGCCGCGCAGCACACCGCATGGCTCACCATCGCGGCCACCAGCGCGACGGCCGGGTACCGCGGCCGCCTGACCATCGATTCAGCGGGCCTGGGGCTGCCCCCCGGCCGCTACCGCCTCGTGGACGTGACGACGGGCCGGCCCGTGGCCACGGCGGGTGGCAGCCTGACCGTGGAGGTCACGCTGACGCCCGGGACCCTGGACCTATGGAGAATGGATCCAGTATCCGCAGTGGGGGGTTCCTGACATGCGCCTGGGCGTGCTCGTGTTCCCTGGCGGCGAGATCCGGACTCCGCCGGGCCGCTGGAGGTCCTGTCGCCGCTTGGGTGCACAGTGATCGGTGAGGCGACCGAGGTGCTGTGCCAGGGCGGGCTGCGGGTCGTGCCCGACGCGCTGCTGAGCAAGGCTCCGGACGTCGACGGGCTCGTGGTGCCCGGCGGCCCGGGCACGCGGCGTCCGCAGGCCGAGACGCAGCCGCTGGTGGACTACATCCGGCGCCGGGCCGACCGGGCCGAGGTTGTCGCCTCGGTCTGCACGGGCGCCTTCCTGCTGGCCCGGGCCGGCCTGCTGAATGGCCGCCGTGCGACCACCCACTGGCGATGGCGCGAGGCGCTGGCGGCGCGTTTTCCGGGTGTCGGGCTGGCCGACGGGCGCGTCGTCGACAGCGGGCCCGTCGTGACGCGGCCGGGGTCTCGGCCGGGGTGGACCTGGGTCTACACCTGCTCGAACGGCTGCGAGGGCCAGAGGCCGCCTGGGAGGCGGCGCGGCGCATCGAGTGGCCATCCTGAGCCCAAGGCAGGTGTTCCAGAGCACACCATCGATTGGTCGGATGTCGCTTGCGGGCGCATGCTGTCGCGGGGGGTGGGTGCTCGGTCCTCCTGGTCGGCTTCGATTGCCCAAGGCGAAGTGCGACCGATCAGGAGGAGTGACTCGCCGTGCGCGTCCCGTTCAGACGCTGGGCCCCCGTGTGGGGTCTGCTGACCGCCGTGAGCCTCGCGCTCGCCGGACTGGCCCTGGTTCCGGCGGAGGCTTCCGCGGCCAGCTGCGCCCCGGTTGTGAACGAGTCTCAGTTGCAGGGTCCATTTACACGGTTCGGCCTTGACGCCCTTGGCGATAATGGGTACGCGACTCAGTTCGCCCAGACCTTTACGGCCGGTCAAACCGGCCAACTGACCATGATCCAGGTGTACTTGTACGACCGCGGATCGATGGATCTCACCCTCGTCAACGCCCCCCTCCACGCGCCGGCAACTTCCAACGGACCCTTCACCGGCACGAACACGGCCCTGGCGACGGCTCAGACCTTGGTGTACAGCCAGGGGTGGGCGAGGTTCGCTCTAAACCCGCCGGTCGCGGTGACGGCCGGCACGCAGTATGCCTTCATCCTCTCCCCCCAAGGGCCAGGGCTTCAGGCCCTTACCGCGGGCACCGACCCGTCTGTTGGCGGCGGAATCTGGCCTAGCAACAGCTCTCCGGATGCGTCCGAGGCCGTGATGTTCGCGACGACCTACGTGGTGGGTCCGCAGGTTGCGATCACCGGCTCTCTGAGCGGCGCCCGGGGCGGTGCCGCCAACGGGGCCGGCTGGTACAACCAGCCCGTTCAGGTCACGCTGACAGCCTCCGCGTGTCAGAACCTGGCATCGCTCACCTACGCGGTCAACGGCGGCACGCCGGTGGTCGTTCCCGGCTCAACCACGGGCATTACGACCTCCTTCACGCTGGCCACGGACGGCGTGGATACTGTCGATTACTCCACCACGACCTCGGACGGGTCCACGGCGAGCGGCAGCCTCGTGGCCCAGATCGACACGAGCCCGCCAACCGTGAACCTGAGCTTCACGCCCAACGGGTCCAACGGTTGGTTTACGACACCGACGGCGACCGGAGCGGTGACCGCCAGCGACGCCATCTCAGGCGTGGCCACCCTCGGCTGCACGGTCGACGGCAGCTCGGTCGCCGTGGGCACGGGCGGCGCCCTGGCGGTGAGCGGCGAGGGCACGCACACCGTCACGTGCATCGCCACCAACAACGCGGGCCTCCAGAGCACCCAGACCGCGGCGGTGAAGATCGACAGCCAGCCGCCCGCGACGCCGACCTTCGCATTCACGCCCAACGGCAGCAACGGCTGGTTCACCGGCAGTCCGGCCGGCGGCACGGTGTCGGCCACCGACGCCACCTCGGGCGTGGCCTTCTACACCTGCACGGATAACGGCGGCAACCTGGCCGTGGGGCCCGGCGGCGCCCTGTCGCTCACAGGCGACGGCACCCACGCCATCAGCTGCACCGCCACCGACAACGCCGGCAACCAGAGTGCCGCCGCCACCACCACGGTCAAGGTCGACGCGACGCCGCCGACCCTCGACCTGAGCTTCACACCGAACGGGTCCAACGGCTGGTTCACCACGCCGACGGCGACGGGAGCGGTGACCGCCAGCGACGCCATCTCGGGCGTGGCCACCCTCGGCTGCACGGTCGACGGCAGCCCGGTCGCCCTGGGCACGGGCGGCGCCCTGGCGGTGAACGGCGAGGGCACGCACACCGTGAGCTGCACAGCCACCGACAACGCCGGCAACCAGAGCACCGCGACCGCGACGGTGAGGATCGATAGCACGGCCCCGGAGGCCAGTCTGCGCCTGGCCCCTCCGCCCTCCGGCACGGCGCCCCACCTGGCGGTGACCGGCTCAGACACGGGCAGCGACCCAACCACAGTGACCCCCGCCGCGTGCACGACACAGGGCCCCCGCCACGGGCCGGGCGACCACCGTAGGCCCGCCCCCACCGTGGCCCAGGCGGTGTACGGGCCCGACCATGGACCGCAGATCTGCAAGTGGACCGTCACCGACCAAGCCGGCAACGCGCTGACGCTGACCGCCTTGGTGCGCACCGACCGGAACAGCGTGCAGGCGAGCATCCTGACCCTGACCTACACGACAGGCGCGGGCTCCAAGACGGTCAGGCCGGCTAACAACAGCCTCGATTTCCACTGGTCACTGGATCATAAGACAAATGCCCTACAGCAGCTGGATCAGCAGGTGCAGGTGCAGGGAAAGCCTGGTCCAAGCGGCGATGATCCCCATGGCGACGGCCACCTCGGCCCCCGCGGTCCGCTTGGCCCGATCGGCCCCGCAGGCGGACAGCGGCTGCAGGCGCATTACGATGCCCGCCAGAACGTGACGGTGATCAACACCGGACCCGGTGACCACAGTCGCCCCCAGAAACAGAGCGGCCTCGTGCTCCTGGTCGTGACCACCAGCGCCGGCCAGCTCGGCCTGTCGATCTGACCCTGTCCGGAGGCCCCGCCCGCTTGGGCGGGGCCTCCGCGCATTGATCGAGGTGGACGGAGCGCCCGAATGGCGTACCCCCTCCTCGACTTGGCCGATGGCCACTTCGGCCCGCGGCCAGCACCCCTGCGCCCGCCCTGGCGCGGCCCGACCTCGCACAAGTGGCTGCTGATGCTGGAGCCAAGCCTCTGCGAGGACGCCACGCTCGTGGTCCTGCCGACTGCCTGCTTCCCGCCAACGGAGACGCGTCGTGGGCGCCGAGACGGTTGCCACGGCGTCCGCGGACCCTCCCGGGTGACCCTCGGCCTGCACCGGGTCGGCTGGCTCGCGGCGCGTCGGACCGGCGCGGCGGATCGCCCCGGCCCGCCCCTGATCGGCTGAGTCCCGGGCGTGGAGGCGGGGCGGCGCACGCGGGACCGGACGGCCGGGCGCGGCTACAGCCGGCCGAGCCGGCGCTGGCTGGCCAGGTTGAAGGCCGCGACCGTGATGATGATCGCCACGCCTGGCGCCAGGGTCAGCACGGGCGTCACCAGGAGGTAGTCGCGCCCCGCGTTGATCATGTCGCCCCATGACGGCTGGGGCGGCTGGGCGCCGAGGCCGAGGAACGAGAGCGCCGCGTCGAAGATGATGGCGCGACCGAGCGACACCCCCGTGAACGTGACGAGGGGCGAGAGCGCGTTGGGCAGCAGGTGGCGGCGGAAGATGCGCCAGCGGCCCGACCCGAGGGCATAGGCCGCCTCGATGAAGTCGCGCTCCTTCCACTCCAGCGCCGCGCTGCGGGCGACCCGGGCCGCCGCCGGCACGAGGTAGGCGCCGATCGCGAAGGCGGCGTGCCAGGAGCCCGGGCCCAGGGCCGTGACCACGGCGATCGCGATCAGCAGGTAGGGGAAGGCCAGGACGATGTCCATCAGGCGCATGGCCACGGCGTCGACCCAGCCGCCCGCCATGCCCGCCCAAAAGCCCAGCGCGCCGCCGACCAGCAGCCCAAAGGCCACGGCCGTGAAGGCGATCTCCAGGGTGAGGCGGGCTCCGAAGACGATCCGCGCCAGCTCGTCGCGGCCGTATTGGTCCGTGCCCAGCCAATGCCCCGGCCCGGGCGGCCGCAATGCCGCCTCCAGGTTCTGCGCGACCGGTCCCTGCGGGGCGATGAGCGGCGCGGCGACGGCCACCACCACCACCAGCAGCATCACGGCGAACGCAAGCCGCTGAACGAGCGCCCCACCCCGGCTCATGCGATCCGGATGCGCGGGTCGATCATGCCGTACGCGATGTCGACCAGGATGTTGACGAGCACGAACGTGACGGCGAGCACCAGCACGATGCCCTGGATCAGGAGCAGGTCGCGCTGGCCGATGGCGTTGAAGAGCAGCCGGCCCAGTCCCGGCCACGCGAAGACCGTCTCCACCAGCACCACGCCGCTCAGCAGCTCCCCGAGCTGCAGCCCCAGCACCGTGACGGCGGGGATGATGGCGTTTCTGAACGCGTGCCGCCACACGATGGCGCGCCGCGCCACGCCCTTGGCCGCGGCCGTCCGCACGTAGTCGGCGTGGAGGGCTTCGGCCATCCCGTCGGCGACGAACCGGGCCACGATGCCGGTGGACGGGACGGCGAGCGTGATCGCTGGCAGCACGAGGTGGGACAGCCCGCCGACGCCGCCCGTCGGCAGAAGATGCCAGATGCTGGCAAAGAGGTAGATCAGGAGAATGCCCAACCAAAACACGGGCACGGAAAATCCGCCGACCGCCAGCAGCGTCACGGCCGCACCGGCCAACGTGCCGGGCCGGCGCCCGGCCGCCACCCCCAGCGCCGCCCCGCCGGCCGCCGCCAGCACCCAGGCCGTGAGGGCCAGTTCGGCCGTGGCCGGCACGGCCTGCGCGATCTCCACGGTCACGGGCTGCTGCGACACGTAGGACCGGCCCAGGTCGCCGCGCAGGGCGTCGCCGACATACGCGACATACCGGCCCCAAAGGCCCTCGTTGAGGTGCAGCTGCACCCGCAGGGCCTGGATCTGGGCCGGCGTCGCCATCTCACCGAGCAGGATCTGGGCCGGATCGCCCGGGACCAGATACAGCACGCTGCTGGTTACGAACGCGATTCCAAGCAGCGTCGGGACCAGCCAGGCCAGCCGGCCCAGCAAGTAGCGCCCCATCGGCTAGTGAGCGCCCACTGTCACGCCCGGCACCTCCGTCACGTAGTACTCGATCGGCGTGATCTGGTAGCCGTGCACGTACGACTGCAGCGCAGAGATCTGGTAGAGCTGAAACAGCGGGATCCAGGGCGGATTTTTGACCAGCGCGTCCTGGGCGGCCGCATAGTCGGCGGCCCGCTTGGTCGGATCCAGCTCGACGTTGCCGGCCTCGAACGCCTTCTGAAACGTCGCGTCGCTGTAATACATGCGGTTGATGCCCACGGGCGGCATCTGAGTCGAGTCGAAGGGCGTCAGCCCGAAGTCGCCGTCCGCGTCGACGGCGAACCACGTCAGGAAGAACATGCCGTACTTGCTGGGCTGCGTCTTCAGGAAGGTGAGGAACGGGGCCCACTCCATCTGCACGATCTGCGCCTTGACCCCCACCTGCGCCAGCTGCTGCTGGCAGGCGACGGTGGCGTCCTTGTCGCCCGGAACGCGGCCCGGGCTCACCACCAGGGGGAAGGTGAAGGGCTGGCCGCCCTTGGTCAGGGTGCCATCGCTGCCCGGCGTCCACCCCGCCTGCTGCAGCAGCGCCCTGGCCTTGCTGGGGTTATAGTCGTACACCGTCGCCAGGTTTTCGTCCTTGTAGCCGAAGACGTTCGAGTTCATGAAGCCCGTGGCCGGAACCGCCAGGTTGCCGAGCACGGTGCTGCAGATGGCCTTCGCGTCGATGGCGTGCTCGAGCGCCAGCCGCACCCGCACGTCGTCGAAGGGCGGGTAGCGCAGGTTGTAGGCGAGGTAGGACAGGCCGATGCCGGGCGTCTTGGCGATCTGCACATTCGACATCTTCGCCAGGCTGAGCATCTGGGACGGGGTCGGCTCCAGCAGGATGTCGATCTCCTTGTTCTGGAAGGCCAGCAGGCGGTCGCCGGCGTCGGGGATGACCTTGAACACCAGCTTGTCGAGCGTGGGCGCGCTTCCCCAGTAGCCGGGGTTCTTGGTCAGCACCACCTGGGCGTTGGGCTGCCAGGACTGCAGCATGAACGGCCCCGTCCCCACCGGGTGCTGCCCGTAGTCCTTGCCGTACTTCTGCACCGCGGCCGGGCTGCACATCGCGTACACGACCTTCAGCGACAGGCCGTAGAGCGTCGACGGGTCCGGTCCCTTGGTCATGATGTCGACAGTCTGCGCGTCCACCTTCTTGGCGCCCGCGATGGGGCCGCCGGACGAGACGACGCGGCCAGGATCCTTGGGGTTGAGGGCGCGCTCCACGTTGAAGACGACGGCGTCCGCGTCGAAGGGAGTGCCGTCCGTGAACTTGATTCCGCTGCGCAGCGCAAACCGCCACGTCGTGGAATCGACCTGCTTCCACGAGGTGGCGAGGCTCGGCTGCAGCTTGACCGAAGCGTCGAGGTTGACCAGCGTGTCGTAGATGTTCACGTAGTCCCACGCCACCGTCGCGTCTGTTCCCAGGTGAGGATCCAGGGTCTGCGGGTCGACCGGCACGCCGAAGGTGAGCGTCTGAACGGCGGTTCCGGCGGCGCCCTTGGTGCCGGTGCCCGTGGCGCTGGCCCCCGTTGGGGTGGCTCCCGTCGCGCCACAGGCGGCCAGCGCCGCCCCGAGGGCCGCGGATCCGGCGCCCAGGGCCGTCCAGCGGAGAAAGCGGCGGCGGGTCAGCTGGCCCGTGACTACGTCGTTCCGCAGGGGATCCAACCCTAAGCGCACCTCCAACATGACGCTGGGACTTGCGGAACCCGGTTCCGCCAGCATCTTGGGTTCTCCTGCCTGACCGCAGGAACCGGATTTGCGCAGACGAAGCTCTTCCCGTGCCCACCGCAATCCTCCACCTGGCCGACGTCCACTTCGGGGCCGCCGCTGGGGGCCTGCCACCCACTGTCGCCGCCACCCTGCATCGCGAGCGGCTCGCCGCCCTGCAGGCCGCGCTCGCGACGGCGGTCGATCGCCGTGCGGCGGCAGTGCTTGTGGCCGGGGACCTGTTCGAGGCGCGGCTGGCCGTCCGCGAGCACATCGCCGCGCTGGCGGCCGCCTTTGGCCGGTCGGGCCTGCCCACGGTGATCGTCCCGGGCAACCACGACCCCGCCGGGCCGGGATCGTACTATCGCACGTACCCCTGGCCGGAGAACGTCACGGTCGTGGCCGACGAGCGCTGGACCCCGGTCGCGCTGCCAGGCGTCACGGTCCAGGCCATCGGCTGGGGTGGCGGAGCGGTGACCGACTCGCCGCTGCCGGGCCTGCGTCTTACGCGGGACAGCCAGCCGCAGGTCCTGCTGCTGCATGCCGACCTCGACCCGCCGGGCGGGCGGTCGCCCTACCGGCCCGTGGCCCGTGCGGCCCTGGCCGCCACAGGTGCGGCGTACGCGGCGCTGGGCCACATCCACACCCCGCTCGCGGCCGGCGCCGTGGCCTACCCCGGCAGCCTGACGCCCCTCGGCTTCGGCGAGGCCGGCCAGCACGGCGCCCTCTGGGTGGAGCTGGCCGCGGGACGGGCGCGCGTCGAGCCCCTGCCCGTTGCGCCCCGGCGCTTTCACACGGTCGAGGTGGCCTGCGCGGAGAGCTGGGACGCGGACGAAATTGCGGCCGCCGTGCGCGCCGCGCTGCCCCCCACGGCGGCGGCGGACCTGGTGCGGCTGCGGCTCGTCGGCGCCATCCCCGCCGGGGACTGCGACGAGGCCGCACTCCGACGGCTGGCCTGGTTCATGGAGGTGCGCGACGAGACCGTACCCGCCCTCGACCTGGACGCCCTGATCGCGGAGCACCCGACGGGCCTGCTGGCGCGCTTCGTCGCCGCGATGCGCGCCCGGATCGCCGCCGAGGTCGAAGGCGCCAGCGCCGAGGTGTCCACCGCGGCGCAGGCGGTTCAGGATCCGGATGCCGATCCCGAGCCAGCGCCCCCCTCCGTCGCGGGCCTTGCCCTGCGCTATGGCGTCCAGGTGCTCACGGGCAGGCGGCTGCAGCCATGGTGAGCCGGACCGGGCCGCGGCCATGATCCTCCTCCGCCTCGACATCGAGGGCTTCGGGCGCTTGCGCCAGCGCGTGGTCGACCTGGCGCCGGGCCTGAACGTCGTCTTCGGTCCCAACGAGACCGGCAAGTCGACGCTGCACGCCTACCTGGACGCCATGCTCTTCGGCTTCCGCCAGACCCACACGCTCCAGGGCCGGCAGCGCCGCGCCCGCGCCTACGCCCCCGCCCGCGAGCGGTACCGCCCCTGGCAGGGCGGCGCATACGCCGGCTCGCTGACCTACGACTGCGACGGCCGCACGTACCTCGTCCGCCGGGACTTCGACCGCGACGAGCTCACGATCCGCGATGCCCTCACCGGCCGCGACCTCACGGCCGAGTTCGCCGCCGACCCCGCCACGGGCGAGCGCGACTTCGCCCGGCGCCACGGCGGCATCACGCCCGTGATCTTCCGCGGCACGCTGAGCGTCGCCCAGGGTGCGGATGCGGTCGACGGAAGCTCTCTCGGACCCGAGATCCGCGCGATCCTCACCCAGGCGGCGGCGCCTGCGGACAGCCCGGGCGCCGGTGCCATCGACGCCCTGCGCGCGGCGGCGGAGCAGCTCGGCACACCGCGCCGCCTCGGCACCCCCCTCGGCCAGGCGCACGCCCGCGTCGCCGCGCTTGCCGCGGAGCGGGAGCACGCCCTCGGGGCCCAGCAGCGCACCCGGGAGCTGGAGGACCTGCAGGGCCGGCTCGCGGCGGCCCACACCGCCGCCGCCGCCGCCCAGACGGCCCGCGATCGCATCGAGCGCGCCCGCGCCGGCGCCCGCCTCGCCGAGGCCCAGGCCCTTCAGGCCGAGATCGACGAGCTGCCCACCTTCGCCACGACGCGGCTGGACGAGCTGGGCTCACGCCAGCGTGCGGTGCAGGAGGCGGAGCGCAACGCGGCGGCCGCCGCGCGGCAGGAGGCGCTGGACCTCCGACAGCGGGCTGCCGGCGCGACGACCCGGCGCCGCCGCCTGCAGCAGCTGGCTGCGATCGGTGACGGCACCGTGGCGGAGGCCGGGCGCCTTGAGGCGGCCAGGACGCCAGGCCCGGCACCCCTGCTGGCCGGCGTCGGGCTGCTTGCCCTGGTGGCCAGCCTCGCCACCCGCCTGGTCTGGCTCGCCGCGGCCGGGGCCCTGGCCGCCGCCGCGGGAATCTGGCGCCTGGTGGCGGCGCGGCGCGCGGCGCTGGCGCTGTCCCGGCTGCTTTCCGCAGCGGCCGGAGCGGACAGTGTGCGGACCCTCGCGAACCTGGACGACGAGCGGCGGGTGCTGCGCGCGCAGCCAGATGTGGACCCCGATGCCCTGCTCCGGGCCGCCGACGACCTGGACAGCAAGGGCCCCGCCGGCGAGGCGCTCGACCGGGCGCGCACGGACCTCGCCGATTACCTGCAGGCGCACGGCGTGGCGTCAGCCGCTGATTTCGCGGCCCGCGCCGCGGCCGCCGAGCGGCGCGAGCGCCTCCAGGCGCGACTTGACGGCCTGCTGGCCGGCACCAGCCTGCCGGAGCTGGCGGCCCCCTTCCCCGAGGGCCCGCCACCGCCAGCCGGCCCCACCCCAACCGACCACGAGATCGCGGAGTCCCATGCCGCCTGGCTCAGGGCGATGGCGGAGGCGGCTGGCCTGGCCGACCAGGAGGCCTCCCTCCGCCAGCAGCTGGGACCGGAGCCCCCCGACCTGGGCGCCGTGGAGGCGGAGCTGCGCCGTGCCGTGGCCAGCCGTGCCCTGCTGGACATCCGCCGCCAAGCGCTCGACCTGGCCCTCGGCACCATCGAGGCCGAGCGCCAGGCTGTGCAGCGCGAGTTCGCGCCGGTTCTCCACCGCCGCCTCGCCGAGCTGGCGCCCGCCCTCACGGCCGCCCGGTACGCCGAGCTGCATGTGGACGAGGACCTGAACATCACGGTCCGCGCACCCGAGCGGTCGGACCTGGTGCCCGCGGGCCTGCTCAGCCGGGGCGCCGCCGACCAGGTCTACCTGGCGGCCCGAGTGGCCCTGGCCGAGGTCGCCACCGCGCGCGTCGACGCGCCCCTGCTGCTGGACGAGAGCCTGGCCCACTACGACGACGAGCGGCTGGCGGCGGCCCTGACCTGCCTGGGCGAGCTGGCCGCCACGCGCCAGATCCTGCTCTTCACGTGCCACGCCCGGGTCCTGGCGGCGGTCAGCACCGTCCCGCACCGGGTGGTGGAGCTGACCAGTCGTTCGTGAGGGGCCGCGCGTACGCGCGGCCCCACCGACTCCCTCACGCAGGGCCTTCGCCGTCCATGGCGCCGCTCTCGAACAGGGCCTCGCCCTTGTGCAGGCGCTCCGCGATCTCAGCCGTCCGCAGCATCGCGCGGGGCGTCGGGGCGTGCGCCGCGATGTACCGGGATGCCGCCACCAGGATCCGGCGCCCCTCCTCCGTGCCGCGGCGGCCGGCGTACTGGCGCCACGCGGCCTCCAGGGTCTGGTAGGTGTGGAACTCGGCGTCTTCGCGCAGCACAGCTCGGCCCAGCGCGGCCACCACGCCCTCGTCGGTGTGGACGAGGCGCGAGGCCACCATCTGCGCCGCAGGCTCCACCTGCTGCTGGGCATCCAGCAGCTCCAGGAAGGCGCGCGGGAAGCCGTCGCGGCTTGGATCCGGCACAGGCGGGCGGGCGGCCGGCACGTTGAGGAACCGGTCGAGGTGCACGGCCATCGCCCCGTGCAGCAGGCCGCGGCAGAGCTCGGCCGTCGGCGCGCGCAGCATGGCCTGGTGCATGGCGTTGCAGAACGTGAAGGTGTGCAGCACGGCGATCCAGTCGCCGAACTCGTTGGTGGTCGGGAAGCGGGCCATGCGCAGGGCGGCGGCGTAGGCCAGGGCCTGGGCCAGGTCGGCGGGGGCGCGGCCGCCCAGGAGGGCATCGACCAGGGCGTTGGCCGCGGCAGCCGGGTCCTCGCCCAGCAGGGTGGGGACCAGGTCGTCAGCTGGGCCGGAAGGGGTGGCCGCCAGCGCAGCGGTGAGATCGCCGGCGCGCGACCACGCCTGCGCCACCACCTCGACCAGGTCCTCCGGCTGGCGCCAGTTGGCGGCCTCCTCGGCGCGGGTGGCGCGGCAGATGGGGATCAGGGCCGCGGTCAGCAGCGTCGGGGCGTGGTTCCAGCCGATCAGCTCCAGCAGCTCGAAGGCCTTGTTCAGGAAGTCCAGGGCGTGGCCTCCGGACAGGTACAGGTGGTCGGTGGCGGCGGCGAAGGTCATGGCGGCCATCTCGGCCGGGTCGGCGCCGCCCGCCAGGGCCGTCAGCACCACGCGGCGCGCGCCGTCCTCGTCACGCACCTCCACGCTGCGCCGCAGCCAGCGGCCGAGCTCGTCCAGGGTGGCCCGGGAGCCGGCCAGGGCCCGCTGCGGCACCAACGGCGGCTGGCCGTCGCAGTCGCGGGCGACGTGGACCAGCCCGTGGTAGAGGGCCAGGGGCCGGTCGGGCGCATCCAGAGCGGGTGCCACGTTGGCCACGGCCGTCAGGATCGTCAGGCCGGAGGCCCAGCCACCGGCGCGGTGGGTGCAGCCGTACTCGGCCGCGGTGGCCAGGGCCGGGGCCAGCCAGGCGGCACCGTCACGGGCCGTGGCCGCCTGCAGGGCGACGGAGCCCTTGGCCAGCACCAGGCCGATGTCCTCGCGCAGGCCCTCCTCGATCCGCTGCAGCGTGCGGGCCACGGCGTCCTGGGTGCGGGGCCGCGTGCATACCCAGACGGCGCCGTCGCGCACCTCGGTGTCGAAGGAGGGGGCATCGTCGGCGAAGGGGTCGAGCGTGCCGCCGCTCGTCACGTCGAACCGGGCGTGGTGCCAGTGGCAGGTGAGGATGCCGTCGCGCAGGGTGCCGCGGCTGAGCGGAAAGCCCATGTGCGGGCACCGGTTGTCGATCGCCTGAAAGGTGCCGTCGACGGCGAACACGACGATGGCGCGGCCCGGCGCCGTCACCAGCACGCAGCCGCGGCCGGCCACCTCCTCCGGCGTTCCCACGCGCACCCACTCGTCCGTCATGCGCGGTTCCCTCCCTCTCGTTTTCCGTCAGGACCCGAGATCACGCCCGGCGCGATGGCGAGGATGACGCGCCGCTCCCCGTCCGGCACGCCGTGGTGCTCGCGCCCCTCACCCTTCCGCGCCAGGTGGCGGACGTCGGCCACGGCCCCCTCCGTCCGAACCTGCGCCAGGCGGCCGCGAGTGGTGAGCGGCAGGTCCGCCCCCCGGCGCTCGGTGACGGCGATCGCCACGCGCGGATCGCAGCGGATGTTCCGGGACTTGACGTACCCCTCGACCGTGTTGACGAGGACGAACCTACCGTCGGTGTGTCGAGCCGGACCGGCGCGACATGCGGCGAGCCATCGGCCATGAGCGTCGCCAGGCTGCTGATGTTCGGCCCCTCCAGGATCGCGCGGACACGCTGGGATAGCGGCATGGCGCTCACTCCTCCACCTGGGCCGGGCCGGCCCCGCGGTCGCGCGGCTGCCAGCCGCCCGTGACGGCGGCACTGACTGCCTCCGTACGGTTGCGGACCCCCAGGTGGCGCAGCAGGCCCTCCACGTGGTACTTCACCGGCCGCACGCCGATCCCCAGGGCCTGCGCGATCTCGGCGTTGGTGCGGCCCTCTGCGAGCAGGGCCAGGACCTCGGACTGGCGCGGGGTCAGGGCGGCGGCCCCGTCGCCCTGCAGGCCGGCCAGCAGCCGCTCGCCCACGCCGCGCGGCAGGGTGCGGGCGCCGGCCGCCGCGGCCCGGATGGCGGAGAACAGCTCCTCCCGGGGCGCCCCCTGCAGCACGCACCCGTGCGCGCCCTCGCGGAGGGCCCGCACCAGACGTGGATCGGAGTCGTAGGCCGTGAACAGCAGGACGGCGGTCCGCCAGCCCCGCGCGCGCACGCCCGCAAGCACCTCGCGGCCGTCCAGCCCCGGCAGGTCGAGGTCCAGCAGCAGCACGTCCGGGCGGTGGGCCGCCACAGCGGCCAGGGCCTGGCGACCGTCCGCGGCCTCCCCGACCAGATCGAGATCGCGCGCGGTGGCCAGGACGGCGCGCAGGCCCTCCCGGACGATCGGGTGGTCGTCGGCCACCACCAGGCGGATCATGGCGACGGCAGCCGCAGGGTCACGCGGCAGCCCTCCCCTGGCCGGCTGCGGATGCGGAGGGTGCCTCCCGCCGCCCGGGCCCGCTCGCGCATGCCCACGATGCCGTAGTGGCCGGCGGCGCGAAGTCTGGGGTCGAAGCCGCGGCCGTCATCGGCCACGCGCGCCGACAGCCAGCCCGCGCGGCGGGTCAGGGCCACGTCCACGTGGGCCGCCCGCCCGTGGCGCACGGCGTTGGCCACCGCCTCGCGGACCACGGCCAGGACAGCGGGTGCCGCGTCGGGGGGTGGCCCACCCGCCACGCGCACGGTGAGCGTCGCTCCGAAGGTCTGCGACCAGTCCGCCAGGGCGGCCAGCTCGCCGGCGAGGTCGGGCGTGGCGCCCAGTTCCAGGCCCTCGCGCAGGTGGACGACCGAGCGGCGGGCGCCGGCCATGGCCTGCCGGGCCAGGTCGAGGGCGCGGCGCAGGTGCGGCAGGCACTCCCCCGCCCCGCCGGCGGCCACGGCCTCGCACTCGCGCGCCTCGGCCGCCTCCAGCTGCAGCACGACACCCGCGAGGTCCTGTGCCAGGGAGTCGTGGATGTCGCGGGCCAGGCGGCCGCGCTCCTCGATGCGGGCGGCGCGCGTGGCCTCCTCCGCCAGGTGGGCGCGCTCGCAGGCCACCGCGGCCTGGTTGGCCACCGTCTGCAGCAGGCGCAGCTCGTCCTCGCGCAGCGGCGACCAGTCCTCGCGCAGGACGTTCATGACCCCGACCAGCCGGCCGCCCGCCACCAGGGGCACGCTGGCGTGGCTGCGGGCCCCGGCGCCCCTGGGCACAAGGTCGGCGAGGCGGCTGCACTCCATGATGTTTATGGAGCGCGCGGTGTCCCGCGCGCGAGCGATTTCAATGTTGGCGGGCCGGCCGGCCGGCCGGGCCAGGTAGTGGTCGAGGCAGCTGCAGCGGTCGCAGCCGCGCATACGATCGGGGCGCTCGGCCAGGGCCGCGGGCAGCTCGTGTGCGGCCGCCAGCTCGAAGGGTCCGCCGGACGGGGCCCGGACCCAGGCCCATCCGCCCTGCAGGCGCAGGAGTTCGCAGAGGCGCGCCAGCACCTCCGAGAGGGCCTCCTCCACATGCCGGCTCCGGTTCAGGGCCGCCGCCACATGCCAGAGGGCGGCCAGCTCCTGCTCGGCGTAATCCGGCTCACCCAAGGCGCCGCTCCCACTCGCTCAGGTACATGCGGTCCCAGTCGCGCGTGGGCCCCGGGAGGCTGCTGAGCAGCTCCAGGCTGTTGCCGTCGGGGTCGTCGAAGTACAGCGCGCCGGTGGCGCTCCGGGGCCGCACCGTCGGCTCGTGGCCGCCGAAGCCCTCGTCGGGGCGCGGCTCGATCCCCCGCTCCCGCAGCCAGGCGGAGGCCCGCTTCAGGTCGTCGAAGCCGACGCGGAAGGCGACATGGCGAAGGGACGGGTGGTAGGGCGTGCGGGCGAGGTCGGGTCGCTCCCAGAGGCCGAGCCAGCTCCGGCCCTCCTCGAGCCAGAGAAAGGCCAGGCCCTCATCCCGCGAGGCGAGCTTGAGCCCGAGCCGCTGATAGAACGCGATGGAACGCTCGAGGTCGGAGACGGGGAGGTGGGCCTCGTACAGACCGTCGATCACGGCGGCTCCCCCTGTCGCCCCCAGTTTACAGGCGCGGCCTCGACGGGCGCGACCGGCCGCCGGCCGACACGAACCCTGGCCGGATGGCCAGGACGGGCAACCTACCTCCATGCAGCGCGCGCGGATCGCCGCATTTGTCGCCGGCAGCGCCCTGTTCACCGCCGCCCTCGCCCTGCACCCGATCCTGCTGGATCCGGCCGGGGAGGCCGTGGCCTACCCCGCCATCGGCGCCGATGCGCTCTGGCCCGCGATCCACTGGGCTGCGCTCGCCGGGATCGCCCTGTGGACGCTGTCGCTGGCCAGCGCGCCGGATACGGCGCCCGCCGGCCGCCAGGCGCTGGGGGTGGGCCTGGCGCTCTGGATCGCGGTCCTGTCCTTCGAGGCCACGGCCCTGCCGCGGCTCGCCGCCGCGCGCGTGCCGGGCTTCTGGACCTGGACCCTGGCGGTCGGCTACCTCGGGGCCGTGATGGACGGCGTGGGGATCGCCCTGCTGGGCTGGTCGCCGGGAACGGCCTCGGGGCGCCTGCTGCGGGCATCCGGCGTCGTGATCGCCGGGGCGAGCGTCCTCGCGTATGCCGCACCAGGAGTCGCCCTGCCGCTCCTGGGCTGCGCCGGGGCGGCGGCACTCTTTGCGACCGGGACGGCCCTGCGCCGCTGGTGGACCCAGGCGGTGGCCGGGGTCGCGGGCTGAGCCGGGGGTGCCGCGGGCACCCCCTGTCGTAGGACGCGCGGCGCGCCGCATACCTCCCGACCATGATGGGCCGAGGCCCGCGCTGGCGCGTCGTCACCGATCCGGCCGAGCGGGGCCGCTGGGACGCCTTCGTGGGTGCCCACCCGGCCGGCAACCTCCTGCAGAGCTGGGAGTGGGGCGAGATCCGCGCCCGGCAGCGCTGGCGCCCGCACCGTCTGGCCCTGGAGGATGCCGCCGGCCACCTCTGCGGCGCGGCCTCCGTGCTGGAGCGCCGCCTGCCCGCCGGCGGATGCCTCCTCTACCTGCCGGAGGGCCCCGTCATCGACTTTGAGGACGGCCGCGCGCTGGATGCCGTCACGCGGGGCCTGCGCCGCCTCGGCGCCCAGCGCGGCGCGATCTCCGCCAATATCGACCCGCACGTGACCCCGCCCAGCCCCCGCCTGCACCGCGCCCTGCGCCTGCGCGGGTACCGCATCGGCCACCGGCGCGGGCGCTTCGAGGGCACCCAGCCCCGCCACCGCGTGATCGTGCCCCTGCCGGCGGGCGGGGACGCCGAGGCCCTGCTGGCCAGCTTCCACTCCAAGACCCGGTACAACATCCGCCTGGCGGAGCGCCGCGGCGTGACGGTGCAGCCCGCCGGCCGCGAGCGGCTGGCGGACTTTCACCGCATGCTGGAGGTGACCTGCGCCCGCGACGGCTTCCGGGAGCGCGAGCTCCGCTACTTCGAGCAGATCTGGGACGGCCTGGCGCCCCACGGCATGATCCACCTGTTCTTTGCGCGCCACGAGGGGGACGACCTCGCCGCCGCCATCCTGACGGTGACCGGGCGCGAGGCCGTGTACGGCTGGGGCGCCTCATCCAACGCCAAGCGCAACCTGATGGCCCCCTACGCCGTGCAGTGGGCCATGATGCGGTTCGCCATGGCGCAGGGCTGCACGCGCTACGACATGACGGGCGTGCCGCGCGACATGCGCGAGGACGCGCCGGGCTACGGCCTCTGGCGCTTCAAGCGGGGCTTTCACGATGAGGTGACGACGCTGCAGGGCGAGTACGACCTGGTGCTGCGGCCCCTGCCGTACGCCATGTGGCGCTGGGCGGAGCCGCGCTGGTGGCGGCTGCAGGTGGCGCTGAGCCACATGCGGGGGCGGGCGCCCGAAGCGGATTCGTGAGGGGGCGCGCGGCCGCGCGCCCCCACCAACGCCTGCATGCAGCGAGGGGTGGAGGCGGCGACGGCGAATTGCCGCCCATGCGCTTCTCACGCCTGCTCACCACCATCGACGCCCACTGCGGCGGCGAGCCGCTCCGCATCATCACGGGGGGCCTGCCGCCGCTGCCCGGCGACAGCATCCTGGCGCGGCGGCGGTACATGCGCGAGCACCTCGACCACGTGCGGCGCGTGCTGATGTACGAGCCGCGCGGGCATCACGGCATGTATGGCGCGGTGCTGACGCCGCCCTGCTCGCCTGGGTCCGACCTCGGCATCCTCTTCATGCACAACGAGGGCTACAGCACGATGTGCGGCCACGGCGTCATCGCCGCCGTCACCGCCCTGCTGGAGACCGGGATGCTGGAGAAGCCGCGGCCGGAGGCCGAGGTGGCGCTGGATTCGCCGGCTGGCCTCATTCGCGCGAAGGCGGCCTGGGACGGCGACCGCGTGCGCAGCGTGCGCTTCGAGAATGTGCCGTCGTTTCTGGTCGAGCGCGATGTGCCGGTCACATTGGCGGACGGGCGGGCGGCGAAGGCCGATGTCGCCTATGGCGGCGCGTTCTACGCGTTCATCGAGGAGGACCTCGGGGACCTGGCGCGCCTGCAGGGGCTGCAGCCGGCCATCCGCGAGCGGTTTGCGGACGTGCGCCATCCGTTGGAGCCGGAGATCGCGGGCCTCTATGGCGCGATCTTCACCGACGGGAAGCGGAACGTGTGCGTGTTCGCCGACCGCCAGATCGACCGCTCGCCCTGCGGGACGGGCACGGCGGCAAGGGTGGCGCAGCGGGTCGCACGCGGCGAGCTCGGGATGGGCGAGGCCTTCCCCCATGAGAGCGTGACGGGCGCCGTCTTCGTGGGCCGGGCCCTGCGGGCGGCGCAGGTCGGGCCGTACGCGGCCGTGGTCCCCGAGGTCGAGGGCTCGGCCCACATCACCGGATTCCACCAGTTCGTGGTCGACCCGGAGGATCCGCTGCGGGAGGGGTTCCTGTTGCGCTAGCCGTGGCGTCAGGCGACGGCAGCAGGTCCGCGGGGCGCAGGTTGGCGTCAGCAGGCCGCCGGCCCCGGTCAGGCCGGCCACCGCCGCGAGCAGCTGGCGCGCCGCGGCCGCGAGGGCTCCGCCGCGCTGACCACGGGGTCAGGGGATCGTGTGCCCGTGGGCGCCGGCCACCGCCGCGACCAGCTGGGGCGCCGCGGCCGCGAGGGTTCCGCCGCGCTGACCACGGGGTCAG
>DAHVAF010000119.1 GCA_027314765.1 Clostridia bacterium
CCGGCTGGCGTCGGTCGCGCGGGTGCCGGGGCGGGCGCGCGCCTTGCGGGCGTTGGCGGTCGGGTGCGGGTACGCGGCCGCCGACCGCGCGCTGCTGCTGCTCGTCACGCTGGCCACCCTGCCGCTGCCCCAGGCGGGCCAGTTGAAGCGCGGCGTGTTCAGCCTCTGGACGGAGTGGGCCAACTGGGACGGGCGGTGGTACGCGGCCATCGCCACGACGGGCTACCGGCCCGACCTGCGCCGGTTCGCGTTCTTCCCGCTGCTGACCATGCTGGAGGCCTGGCTGCGGGGGTTTGTGGGCGGCAGCGCCGATGCGGCTGGGGTTGCGATCTCGCTGCTGGCCTCCGGCGCCGCCTTCACCCTGCTCTACCTGCGCGTCAGCGCCTGGTCCGACGAGGCGACGGCGGAGCGGACGGTCCGCTACCTGGCCCTCTTCCCCACGGCGTTCTTCTTTGCCGCGGCCTACACGGAGTCCCTGTTCCTGGCGCTGGCGCTGGCCTGCATGTGGGCCGTCGACCGGCGGCGCTGGCTGGCGGCCGGGGTCACCGGCGCCCTGGCGACCCTGGCCCGCAACGCCGGAGTGCTCCTGGCCCTGCCGGCCGCGTGGGCCATGCTGCAGGCGCGGCCGCCGCTGCGCCGGTGGTGGCCGCTCGGGCTGATCCCGCTGGCCTTCCTCGGGTTCATGGGCTACCAGGCCGTCGTGGCCGGCGACCCGCTGGCCTTCATCCACGTCGAGGCGGCCTGGAACCGGCACGTCATGTGGCCGTGGGCCGCGGCGGGCATGCTCTGGTGGGCGCTCTGGCATGCCCCCGACCCGGCCGGCAACCTGGCCAACCTCGCCTCGGCGGCCCTGTCGGCGGGCGCGCTGCTGCTGGGGCGGCGGTGGATTCCCACCCGCGATCAGATCCTGACCTGGGCGATCTGGTGGCTGTCCGTGGCGGCCCCGGCCAAGCCGCCGGCCCTGGTGCTGCTCAGCATGGACCGCTTCGTGCTCGTCCTCTACCCGCTCTACTTCGTGCTGGCGCGGCTCGGCGGGCGGGAGCCGCGCCTGGACCGCGCCCTGATGCTGGTGATGCCGGTGGCGCAGGCGGCCCTCTTCACGCTCTTCATCCACCACTACTTCGTCGGGTGACGCCGCGGCAGGGTGGACCACCCCGCCAGCCAGTAGATCAGTCAGAAGCCGGAGAAGGCGGCAAACAACTGAAAGCCGGCGACGGCGCCGCCGGCCATCAGAAGGTACGGATTGCGGATCCAGGCGGGCAGGCCGCCGAACAGGGCCAGCGCGACGCCGAAGCGCAGCGACCGGTCCCATTCGGCGGTGTTTCCGGGCAGCGTGTCCAAGATCGAGGTTCCCGCTGGACAGGCTGCCCGCGAGGCGCTTCCCCTATTGGCCGGCCGCCACCGCCGCGTTCTGCAGGGCCGCCGCCGTGATGTCGTGATGCGACGTGTTCCAGCGCGCGGCGCCGCCCTGGACCAGCATGGCCTGGGGGCTCTGGTGCTGCACGCCGACGCGGTCGGCAAGGGCCAGCGCGACGGGCCGCTCCTCGATCACGCGCACCCAGGCGTGATCGACCTTCTGCGCGGCCGGCGAGGCCAGAAACGACGCCCACGCACGGTGGGCCGCCGCCGAGACAGGTCAGGTGGTCGAGTGCTTGAAGATCAGGACGGGCCGCTCGTGCGAGCGGGCCAGCACCGCGTCGAGGTCCGCCATCGTCATCAGCTGGGTGGGCTCGGCCATACGGGCACCTCCTTCGCCAATTGTACGACCTATGCGGTAGCGGCCGGAACGGGAACGGGCATCGTCGCGGACGGCCGGACCCGGCTGTGGCGGTCGGCGCCAATGGGGCTGGCTCAGCCACAGCGGCCCCAAGCGCCGCGCAACACTCCAGGCGAGGAAACGCCGTGGCCGTGCCGCGCATCTCGCCCCCGCGGACGGCGCCGCAGCCCTGTCGGACGGGTGGCGATGCAAGGTCGATGAAGGCCAGTTGTCTTCTTCATCTGCTCCGCTGGAACTGCGATGAGCGCTTCGGTGCCGATGCGACGCATCGCGAAGGCCTTGAGCATGGCTCCGGGGCCGTCAGCTGACCGGCCGCCAGCACCGTGACCCGCTCGCGGGCGCCAGCCCTGCGCACGCAGTCGTCGGCCCGGACCAGGCCGTGAAGACTTGGCCGGCCGGGGTCGTTCTGCAGGGCAGGCGGCCCGCCGTGGGTGCCGCCCGCCCGCCCCGTCGATCGGTACGCAGTCGCCGCCGGCTTCGAGGAGGACCTCCAGGTCCTGCTCGATGGAGTCGCTCACGCCCACCTTCACGCCGACGGGAAGGGGGTCCTCCCCCTGGAGGCCCTTCAGCAACTGCACGAAGTCCGCGGACGCAATGACCGCCCGAAAGCGGGTCGCCGCTCCTCACGACCCCCGAGGGAACTTCGGGAAGAATTGCGACCTGACGCCGTCCGGATCGGCAGGCCGCCGCCTCCCGACCCGTGCCCGCCACCACGATGCCGTTTGGCGGTGGCGGGGTACCCGGCCATCCTCAGCGCTCGAGGGCGTAGCTGCCGAATGCGTACGTCAGCGGCCAGTCCGCGCCGCAACAGGAGACCACGTCTCCGGCCCTGGCCCCCGGGGGCAGCTCGATCTCGCGCTCGCACGCCGGGCAGGTGACCACATGGACCTGCTCGGCCAGCCACGCGCCGCCGCCCGCGTCCACGACTCGGAGGAAGATCCCCGCGCAATTCGGACACTCGAACCGCTCGCCGATCCCCACGCCCTCGGGAACCTCCACCTGAAGGCCGCAGTCCGGGCAGCGGACCGTTCGCCTCACCGCGCCCGCCACGGTCAGCTCACCCCCAGAAGTCTGCTGAGCTTGCCGCGGTCGAACCCTCGTACAAAGTGATCTCCCACGACGATCACCGGCGTCCCCCGGACGCCGCCCGTACGCGCCAGGAGTTCCTCCATATTGCGGGGCTCGGCGAGCACGTCCCGTTCTTGGAACGCAATCCCCTTCGCCGCGAGAAACTCCATGACCGCGTGGCAACTCGCTCAGCCAGGGGCATGGAAGACGATGACTGTGGGCTGGTCCAATCCGGGTCCCCTCCCCTGCACCGAATCCTCTGCACCGATTCCTGCAAAATCGTGTCTCCCGACGGCTGCCGGCACGGGGTGCGGAGCCCTGGCCGCGGGCCGCGAGCAGCCGTCCGTACGACCCGCCCGGCCCTGCGCCCAAGCCGTCAAGCGCGACGCCGCTGCCCAGCGGTTGCGGTGTGCCAACCACGCCAGCCCGGCGGCGTCCGCCGGCCTACCGCATCCGGCCGGCCGGCGGAGCCGCTTGCCGCCCACGGACGACCCGGCGCACTCCGGTCAACGCAAGGTAACCGGCGTGATAGAGAATGAGGGCTGCCAAACCCAGCAGCCAGGATGAGGGTCACTCGCTGCAAAGGCCGCGCTCTCGCAGCTTGCGCCACGTCAGCATGATCGCCGCGCCCCTTCCCTTCCGCACTCCATTCTCGCGCAAAAAGCCAGCCGACGACGGCCAGCCGTTGACGTGGACCGAGCCCGCGCGCTGCTGCATGGCGCGGCCTGACGCCCGCACGGGGTCGCCCGTGCTCGCCGGTGCCACCCGGTCTCCGCCGCGGTTGGGGGAGGACTGAGCCTGCTGTCCAGCGCCGCCTCGATCTTCGCGGGATCGAAGCCCTGGACGCGCTGGTCGCCGATGATCGTCACCGGTGTGCCCTGGAATCCCATGTCGAGCAGCTCGGTCAGGCACGCGCTGCTCTTGGTCACGCGTCGCGGTCCTCGAACGCGATGCCCTCTTGGTCAAGCAGTTGCTTGACCCTGCGGCACCCGGCTCACCCCTCCGCGCTATAGACGATGGCCCGGGCGTCCGCCATCCGGATTCCTCCTCAGCGCCTAGCCAGGGTGCCACGCGGCCCGGCCGCGCATGGAGGCGCGTCCCACCATGGCGCCCGCTCGCCCCGGGGGCCGGTGCGCCCCGCCGGGAACCCGCGGTCGGGTGCCGCGCAGCGGC
>DAHVAF010000122.1 GCA_027314765.1 Clostridia bacterium
GCGGCGTGCACCTCCGGATCCTGGCGTGGGTGGAAGTGCGTCAGGAGCAGGCGCTTGACGCCGGCGGCCGCGGCCATGGCACCCGCCTCGGCGGCGGCCAGGTGGATGTCCGGCGGCCCCTGGCCGGGGCGGCCGTACGTCGCCTCACAGAGGAACAGGTCCGCGCCCCGCGCCAGTTCGGTCACCCGGGGCGACGGGGCCGTGTCGGCGGAGAAGACGAGCGTGCGCCCGCCCGCCGTGATCCGCAGCGCGGCACACGGCAGCGCGTGGATGGTCGGGGTGCTCGTGAAGGCCAGCTCCCCGATCGTGAAGGCGTCACCGGGCGCGTAGCGGTGCGTCTGCAGGGCGGACGGCATCTGCAGGCGCTCCCACTCGGCGGCAGGCTGGTCAAGGCTCCACACCGGCAGCAGGCCCTTCCGCAGGCCCAGCCGGATGTCGATGGCGATGGCCTGGCGCAGGGCGTAGACGTCGGCCTGGTGGTCGTCGTGCAGGTGGGTCAGCACGATCGCGTCCAGGCGGTTGTAATCGATGTGGCGGCCGATCATGCTGCTGACGGCGTGGCCGCAGTCGACCAGCACGCGGGTCTGCCCGTGCTCCAGCAGGTAGCCGGCGCAGGCGCCGCCCGTCCTGGGCATGGGCGACCAGCATCCGAGCACCGTCAAGCGCATCGCGCGTCAGTCCTTTCTGATCCGATAGGCCAGGAGCACGCCGTTGCCGGTGGCCACCGTCTGGGTGACGAAGCTGGCGTCGGCCTGCACCAGGTCCACGAAGGGGGCGGAGTCCGCGAGATGCGAGAGCACGTTATCCACGGCCAGCAGGCCCCCCATGGCCACGGCCGGACGGAGGGACGGCCACCAATCCATGTACCGCGAGCGGTCGGCGTCCAGAAACACCAGGTCGAACGGCGCGCCGAGGCCGCCCGCCAGCAACTCGCCCGCGTCCCCGCCGACAAGGGCGATCCCGGAGGTGAGGCCTGAGCGGCGGAAGTTCTCCAGGGCCATGACCCGCTTGGCCGCGTCCTGCTCCACGGTCACGACCTTCTCGGCCGCGTCCGCCAGCCAGAGGGTGCTGTAGCCGTTGCTCGTGCCCACCTCGAGGACCCGGCGGCAGCCGCCGAAACGGGCCAGGATCCAAAGCAGCCGCCCCGTGTCGGGACCGCAGTTCAGCATCTTCTCCGCCCGGGATGCCGCCGCGGCATCCCGGGCCTGTCCGAACGTCTCCAGTTCGTCCAGCAACGCCTGCAATTGCGCGTTCACTCTTGCACCTGCTCTCGCAGCGCCCGCGTTCCCGCTTCCAGCGCCTCCCGCAGCCGCGACGGGTCCTTTCCGCCAGCCTGCGCCATGTCCGGCCGTCCCCCTCCCCCTCCTCCGACCACGGCAGCAGCCGCGGCGACCGCCTTGCCGGCGTGAAGGCCGTACCGCGGCAGGTCCGGCGTCAACGCGCAGAGCAGCAGGACGCGCCCGTCGGCCGCGGCGCCGAGGAGCACCGCGCCGCTCCCCAGGCCCTGCCGCAGCTCGTCCGCCATGTGCCGCAGCGCGTCCATATCGGGGGCCGGGACCTGCCCGACCACCAGTCGCGCGCCGTCGAGGAGCGGCTCCGCCCGCTCAAGCAGTTGCTGACCGGTCGCGTGCTGCTCGCGCGCGGCCAGCTTGGTCAGCTCGCGCTCGGCGCCCGCCAGCTCGGCGATCACCTCGGCCGCACGCGCGGCCACCTGGTCCGGCCGCGTCTTCAGGGCCCCGGCCGTTGCGTCGAGCAGGCGGTCGCGCTCCTGCAGGTAACGCAGGACTCCGTCGCCGGTCACCGCATCCACCCGCCGCACCCCGGAGCCGATGCCGGCGTCCGACAGCAGCTTGAAGAGGCCGATCTCTGCGGTATTGCCGACGTGAGTCCCGCCGCAGAGCTCCAGGCTCCACCCGCCCATCCTGACGACCCGCACGCGCTCCCCGTACTTCTCGCCGAACAGTGCCATCGCGCCCATAGCCCTGGCGTCGTCGAGGCCGGTCTCGACGGTGGTGACGGGCAGGGCCGCCAGGATGTGATCGTTCACCAGCGCCTCAACGGCCGCCAGGTCGGACGCCGATGGCGCCCGCGGCGCCGTGTAGTCGAAGCGGAGCCGGTCGGGCGCGACAAGCGATCCGGCCTGGTGGGCCTCGCTGCCCAGCACCTCGCGCAGCGCGCGGTGCAGCAGGTGGGTGGCGCTATGGTTGCGGGCGATCGCTCGACGGCGCGAGGCGTCGACGATCGCCTTGACCCGCCGGCCCGGCTCCGGCGCCGGGCCCTCCACGCGGTGGAGGAACACGCCCCGGGGCGTCTTGCGGGTGTCCGTCACGCGGACCCCATTCAAGGAGCCCGTGTCCCCGACCTGGCCGCCGCCCTCGCCATAAAAGGGCGTCCGGTCCAGGATGACGTCACCGTCCGCCGTGACGGTCAGCACACGCGCGGGCCCTTCCAGGCGCCTGTACCCGACGAACTCGGTGGCCGGCAGGTCAGCGAGCTCCGTGGCGGCATAGCGGACCTGCCGGCGGCGGCGGTCCGCCCGCCCGCGTTGGCGCTGTTGGTCGAGCGCAGCCTCAAATCCAAGGCGATCAAAGGGCAGACCGCGTTCCGCGGCGACATCCTCCATCACGTCGACGGGCAGGCCATAGGTGTCATACAGCCTGAAGGCCGTGGCACCATCCATGGTGCCGCCGGCGAGGGCCCGCTCCAGGCGGGCGAGGCCGTCCGCCAGGGTCAGGCTGAAGCGCTCCTCTTCGGTCCGGAGGATCGCGGCGATGGCCTCGCCCTGTGCGGCAACCTCCGGGTAGGCGCCGCCAAGGGTCGCGGCGACCACCGGCACCAGATGCGCCAGCAGGGGGCCTGGCACGCTGAGTGCGTGCCCAAAGCGCATCGCGCGACGCGCGATGCGTCGCAGCACGTACCCGCGGCACTCGTTGCCCGGGCGCACCCCGTCCGCCACCAGGAAGGTGCAGGCGCGCGCGTGGTCCGCGATGACCCGGAAAGGGAAGCCTGCCGGGCCGCGGTCGTACGGCTTGCCGGCGAGGGCGGCCACGGCCTCGATCACCGGCACGAAGAGGTCGGTGTCGTAGTTGCTCGGCACATCCTGAATGACGGAGGCGACCCGCTCCAGGCCCATGCCCGTGTCGATCGACGGCCGCGGCAGGGGGGTCATGCGCCCGTCCGCGGACCGGTCGAACTGCATGAACACCAGGTTCCAGACCTCCAGCCAGCGGTCCTCGCCGCTGAAGGCCGGGCCGCGGTCGAAGTGCAGCTCGCTGCACGGGCCGCAGGGGCCGGTGTCGCCCATCGCCCAGAAGTTGTCCGCTTCATCGAGGCGCTCGATGCGGCTGCTCGGCAGGCCGACGGCGCGGTGCCAGATCTCGGCCGCCTCGTCGTCCTCACGGAAGACTGTGGCCTTCAGGCGCTCGGCCGGCAGGCCGAGGTCCCGCGTGACGAGCTCCCAGGCCCAGGGGATGGCCGCCTCCTTGAAATAGTCGCCGAAGCTGAAGTTGCCCAGCATCTCGAAGAACGTGTGGTGGCGGGGCGTGCGGCCCACGCTCTCCAGGTCGTTGTGCTTGCCGCCGGCGCGCATGCACTTCTGCGCCGTGACGGCGCGCGGGAAGGGCAGGCGGGTGCGGCCCGTGAAGACATCCTTGAACTGCACCATGCCGGCGTTGGTGAACAGCAGGGTCGGGTCGTCCGCCGGCACGAGCGGGCTCGACGGCAGGCGGCGATGGCCGCGGGCCTCGAAGAAAGCAAGAAAGCTCTCGCGGATCTCAGCGCCCGTCTGCATGGCTGCGGTACTCCCCTTCGGTGATCCCCATGCGGACCTCGTCCCAGAAGCGTCCGTCGCAAAAGCGGCGCTCGCGCAGCCGCCCCTCCTCGCGAAACCCGCACCGGCGGTAGCAGCGCAGGCCGCGCTCGTTGTACTCGAAGCAGGTGAGCCCGACCTGGTGAAGCCCGAGAGCGTCGAACGCGTGGCCCAGCAGCAGGGTCACCGCCTCGGTGCCGAGGCCTCGACCATGGAGGTCCGGCCGTCCGATCACGATCCCGAGCATGGCGTTGCGGTTCCGCCAGTCGATGGCGTGAAGGCCGCAGCCGCCGATATAGCGCGCCTGGGGGTCATCGGCCAGGGCCATGGCCAGGTTGACCGCCAGCGGGGGATCCGGCTGAGGCGCCATCATGGCGGCGAGAAACGCCTCGGTCTCCGCCAGCGACTGAGGGTGGTCCCAGAAGGCAGGGTGGGGGACGACCGCCGGATCGCCCCACACCCAGGCCTGGATGTCGGGCGCATCGCCGGCCCGATAGGCGCGGAGCGCCACCTGCGACCCCTTCAGCACCATGCCCGCACCACCCCTCCCGCAGCCCAAGGAACGCAAGAGGCCCCGCCCCAACGGTTGGGGCGGGGCCCGAAAAAGCCCACGCGGTACCACCCAAGCTCGCCAGCCCGCCGCATGGCGGGTCGGCCTCGTGGCGCGCGCTAACGGGCGCACCCGCCGGGGTTCTCCCCCGGCCCGCTCAGGGCTTGGCTTCGCGGCGCCGCCGTGGGCCGCTCTCACCGCCGCGACCCTCGCTGGCGCGGCCGGCCACCGCGTGAAGCCCGTCACTGCGTTGGCGTAAGTCTAGCGGAGGCCGTCGCCGGTGGTCAAGGCCAGGGTGGGAGGAACCGGCTCGGGCCGTCGATGGCCAAGTCTATTCACGGACGCCACGCCAGCTGGCCGTTTGCCGGACATGCTCGTGGGCCCTGGCGGGCGCGGATCGCCTGTGGTTGACGCCATGTCTCCAGGTGACCTGGCGTCCAGGGTGATGCCGATGCTGAGGGGAGCCGGGCCGGGCAAGGGACGGGAGTTCGTCAAGACGCAAGGTCGTCCGCGGTCGCGTCGGGGATCAAATCCTCGCTGACCTTCGGCGACGAATTCTGCGCGGGGATCTCGCGCAGTGTGCAAAGCTGCCAGCCGAACGGGACCTCGGCGCCGAGTACGGCGTGAGTGGAGCCACGATCCGCGAGGCTGTGCGTGTGTGGTCCGCGACCGGCCTGGTCGACGTACGGCAGGGCAGCGGGCCAAACATCAGTGAACGGCCCGACACGGCGGTCGCCGCCCTGCTCGCGACGATTGTTGGGGTGGAGCGCAGCAATCTCCCTGATCTCCTGGACGTGGCCCACGGGCTGAACGCCGCGCCGTCCAGCTCGCAGCGGCACGGGCAACACCGGAGGAACTGAGGGCGCTGCGCCAAGCCGCCGGAGACGTGCCGGCCAGGAGCGCCGAGGACGTCGTCCGCGGCCTCGAGCGGTTCTTCACCACGCTGTGGTCCCTGGCGCATAGTCCGTTACTCGCGGCCCTGGCCAGGTACCTGATGACCATACGGCTCGGCATCGCCGTCGACCTCTCCGACGGCCGGCGCGATCTCTGGAGCGCCGCCGGCCGTGACCTTGCCGGCCAGAGGATCGCCCTCGTAGACGCCCTCGCGGCCGGCGACGCGGAGCGCGCGTCAGCACTGATGGCCGCCCATCACGCGCATCTTCTGTCCATCATCGACGCACTGCCCCGGGGGGTCGAGATCAGGCTCCTCGATCCTGGCCTGGCTGACTATCTGTCCGCATTCATCTCGGGGCGGATCGCCGGCGGATAAGGCCACAACCGTCATCGCGCGGACGCAGCGCGCTGTGAGGTCGGCACCACGCCTGGCCTGCCGCGGCGCCGGCCGACACCATCCTCACGCACCCCCGCGACCCGTTCCCGTTCCCCCGGTCTTGCGCTGCGCGCCCGCATCCTCCGGACCCTCCGGCACCCGCCCGCACACGGCCTCCACGGGAATCATGATGCGCCGCTCCGCGGCGGGCAGCTGAGGCAGGATCTGCCGCGCACGCTCGGTCAGCTGCGCGATGAGCTCCTGCGCCGCGCTCCACGGCAGCCCGCCCAGCGCCTCCTGAATCAGGGGATCCGTGCGCAGCAGCAGGACGGCGACGGCGTCGGGGTCGTCGAAGACCGACTGCGACGACTGAGCCGCCGTCCGCACGTCGACCAGCCCGGCCTCCGCGAACCACTGCGCGACCTCGCCCGGCCGCGGCCGCGCGTGGGGGTGGCGGCCGCCCCGCTCAGCTCCCCAGGCCAGCACGGGCTCCAGCCACTCCAGCAGCCAGCGCGGCGGGTCGCTCGGCGCGCAGGACGAGCCGTGCGCGACGAGGCCGCCGGGCCGGGTCACCCGCACCATCTCGGCCACGGCCCGCGCCGGGCCGGTCCGCTGCAGCATGGCCACCGCCAGCGTGACGTCAAAGTGGCCGTCGGGGAAGGGCAGTGCCTCGAAGTGGCTGCGCACGAAGCGGACATTGCTGGCGCGCCTGCGCTGCGCCTTGGCCCGCGCCTGATCGGTCAGCACCACCGACGGGCAGGCCCCGGTGATGTGCCCGGACGGGCCCACGGCATCCAGCAGCCCGCCCTCGAAGATCTGCAGGCCGGTCGCCGAACCGACCTCCAGCAGGCGATCACCCGGCCTGACTCCGACGAAGCCCGTGAGGTGGCGCCGCCACTCGACCTCGCGCGGCAGCATGCGCCGACGGATGGCGTCGTAATCCTGGATGAGGTTTAGCTCGGACACAAGGGCCAGGCGCAGGCGCGCCTCCAGAAAGCCTGCCTCGGACAGGATCCCACGAACCACGCCGTAGCGCCGCAGACCCTGCGGGGTCGCCTCCACCCAGCCCGCGCCGCCCACCCAGCCCGCGCCGCCCACTCCGTCCGCGCCGCCCACCCCGTCCGACCCGTCCGCACCGCCCACCCCGTCCGACCCGGCCGCACCGCCCACGCGGAAGTCGCCATCGGCGACGCCGCGCGCCAGCTCGGCATCGAGCGGGGCATCGAACCAGGGCCGCCGGTGCGGCCCGCTCACGAACTCCGGCTGGGAGGTGCGGCCGTAGTACCGCAGCATGCCGAGATGCTCGAAGCGCGAGATGGCGCCGTGCACCCAGACCACGGCCCGGAACCCGCGGCGGCCGACGAAGGCCAGCAGCCGCCGCCGCGCCTCCTCGGCCATCGAGCGGGTGACGGCGATCCGCCCCACGCGGTCGTGCGCGATGACGGCCGATGTCGACGCAAGCGTGTCCAGGGCCGCGTGAATGCCCACGGCGCCCCCCGCCTGCCCCGCGCCGCCGAATTTGGCTGTGAGATCCTCCGCCGCCGCGCGGATCAGGCGGTCGGCCGCCGGTTCGATGCGCCGCTCGGCCAGGTCGCCGAGCCAGGGATCGAGCATCAGGCCGCAATCCAGAAAGGCCCGGACGTGGTCGACCACCTCTGAGGTGTCCAAGTGCCCTGGCGTGTCCGGGTCCCTGCCCGCCATGCCGAAATCCTTCCCGCGACCCATCCCGGTGACCGCCGGCGGCGACCGTTGCGGTCACCGCGCCCAGCCGCCCTTCGCTGCCGCCGATCCCGGCCGGCGTCGCCCGTTCCCGGCAGCCCGTCCGTGAACTCGGCCGCCGGTGGGTTCACCGGGACGACCCTATACCTTTCGGAACCAGAGCAATAGAGACCTGCCGCCCTCAGCCTCGCCCTACTCCCCCGCCCCCTCGCGCATGGCCTCGGAGCCCAGCAGCTCCTCCACCTCGCCCGCCGCAAAGCCCAGCTCGGCCAGCACCTCGCGGTTGTGCTCGCCGCGCTTGGGTGGCGCCGTGCGCAGCGGTGGCCGCTCCCCGCCGAGCAGCAGCGGCAGACCCACGGACGGCATCTCGCCCAGCCCAGCGTGGCGCTGGAAGATCCCGAGCGCCGCCGCCTGCTCGTCCTCGGCCACCTCCGGCACCGTCCGGATCGGGCTGCACGGCACCCCCGCCGCGACCAGCGCGTCCGCCAGCGCGGCCGTCTCCCACCCCACCGTCGCCGCCTCGAGCGCCGTGTGCAGCGCCTCGCGGTTGCGCACGCGGTCGGCGTTGGTCCGGAATGGCGGCTCCTCCGCCAGCGCCGCCAGCCGCAGGGCCGCGCAGAGCCGGGCGAAGAGCGCGTCGTTGCCGGCCGAGATCATCAGGCGGCCGTCCGCCGTCGCGAACGCCTCGTAGGGCGCGATGGTCGACGTCCCCGACCCGTACCGCCGCGGCGTCGCCCCCGCCCAGTGCGTGGTGAGGTGGTAGGACATCCAGGCCAGCGCCGTCTCGTAGAGCGCGGTCACCACGCGCTCGCCGCGCCCCGTGGCCGCCCGCCGGTGCAGCGCCGCCACCAGGCCGAGCGCAGCCCACATGCCCGTCCCCATGTCGATGATGGAGACGCCCGCTCGCACGGCGTCCCCGGCCGGCTCGCCGGTCATGGCCATGATGCCGGCAAAGGCCTGCATGAGGGGGTCGTAGCCGGGCCGGTCGCGCAGCGGGCCCGCGTCGCCGTACGCCGTGATGCTGCAGTAGAGGAGGCGCGGGTTGCGCGCCGCCGCCCAGTCGTAGCCGTAGCCCAGGCGGTCCAGCGCCCCGGGGCGGAAGCTCTCGACGAGCACATCGGCCGAATCACACAGGCGCTCCATGATGGGGCGCGCAGTGCGCGCCCCCAAATCGATGGTTACAGAGCGCTTGTTTCGATTCATGGCCAGATAAATCGGACCCTCGCCGTCCCAGAAGGGCGGCCCCCACTTGCGCGTGTCGTCGCCGCGACCAGGGTGCTCGACCTTCACGACGTCGGCGCCGAGCTCGCCAAGGATCATGGCCGCGTAGGGACCCGCAACGTTGCGCGTCAGGTCGAGCACGCGCACGCCGGCCAGCGGCTGGGCGGGGCTGTCGGTCACCACAGGGCCTCACCTGCCTTGACAGGACTTTCCATTTCCCGGTAGGCTCGGTCCATGGACGAGCGCGAGGCGGCGGCGGGCCGGGGCGACGGCCCCGGTGGCAGCGAGGCGGTCGGCCCCGCCTGGCTGATTCTCGAGCGCCTCCACGACCTGCGCTTGGCCATGGACGGATTCGATGGCCGGCTTGGGGCCCTGGACCAGCGCCTCTCGGCCCGCATGGACCGGCTCGAGGCGCGTTTTGAGCGAGTCGAGGTCAGGCTGGTCGAGGAGGTCAGCCGGCTCGACGGTAGGATCGCCGCGGAGGCCGATCGCCTCGACGGCAAGCGCACCGCGGAGGCGGGGCGGCTCGACGCCAAGCTCACCGCGGAGGCGGGGCGCCTCGACGGCAAGCTCGCCGCGGAGGCGGGGCGCCTCGACGCCACGATCGACGCGCGCTTTGGTGCCCTCGATGCCCGCCTGGCCTCCCTGCAAACCTGGATGGTCGGCCTCGTGGTCACCACGGCCGTCGCGTTCGGGGGTATCCTCGCCGCGATCCTCACGCGGCACGGCTGATCTCACTCAGTACGCGTCCCGAAAGCGCGGCGCCCGCTTCTCGTTGAAGGCCGCCACGCCCTCGTAGCGGTCGGGGTGGTCGACCATGCGCCGGTAGCACTCCAGCTCGAAGGCCACGGCCTCGGCGAGGGGTAGGTCGCGGCCGACCCGCGCAGCGCGCTTGGCCTGCTCTACGGCCGCCGGCGAGTTCGCTGCGATGGCCTCCGCCACGGCCAGGGCCCGTTGGCGCAGGTCTGCCACCGTCGGCAGGACCTCGTTCACGAGGCCCCAGCGGTGAGCCTCCTCCGCGCCGACGAGCTCGCCCGTCATCAGCAGCTGCAGCGCGCGCCCGAGCGGCAGCCGGCGCGGAAGCAGCTGGGTGCCGCCCACCCCGGGGATGATGCCGACCCTCACCTCGCTCTGGCCGAAGCGCGCGTTCGCGGAGGCGAGGATGAAGTCGGCGCTCATCGCCAGCTCGCAGCCACCGGCCACGGCCGCCCCGTTGACGGCCGCCAGGACCGGCTTGCGCATCTCGCGCAGGCGGCGCGCGGTGTCCTCGAAGAGGCGGTGCTGGCGGGTCCACTGCTCCGGGGTCATGCCGTTGCGCTCCTTGAGGTCGCCACCGGCGCAGAATGCCCGCTCCCCGGCCCCGGTCAGGATGGCGGCCCGGACGGCCGCGCGGTCCTCCACCTCCGCCAGCACCTGCCCCAGGCGCACGCCCAGAGCCGTGTTCATCGCGTTGCTGACCTCCGGCCGGTTCAGGGTGACCACGGCCACCCGGCCGCCCTCCCCCGCAAACTCCAGCCGGACGCTCTCCGCCTCAGGCACCGCCCGCCGCCCCCCTCCAGCGCCGCTCGAAGCGCAGCTTCCACAGCGCGTACGCCGCCGCCCAGGTCACCACGAAGACGCCGACGATGGCGTAGCCCATGCTCGAAAAGCTCAGGCCCCGCAGGACGCTCCACGGCCCGCCGGTCCACCGCAGTTGGCCCGCCAGCACCTGCGCAAACTCCACCGTGCCGACGGCCAGCGCCACGAAGACGGACAGGGCCGTCACCGTCAGGTTGTAGTAGACCTTGCGCACGGGATCGGCCAGGGCCCACGCATAGGCGGTCGCCATGAAGATGCCGTCGGCGGTGTCCATGAGGCACATCCCGGCGGCAAAGAGCAGCGGCAGCACCATCACGGCGACGATCGGCGCCCGCTGCGTGGCGGCGGTCGCCGAGATGGCGAGGAGCGCCACCTCCGACGCGGTGTCAAAGCCGAGGCCGAAGAGGAATCCGACCGGGTACATGTGCCACTCGGCGCGCACGAGGTCCCAGCGGCCACCGAGGACGCGCGCCATCAGGCCGCGGCGCTGCAGCTGCGCCTCGAGCCGGGCCTCGTCGAGCCGGCCCTCGCGCAACTCGCGCGCGATGCCCCAGACCCCGACGAGGACCGCGAGGTTGATGATCCCGATCAGGTAGAGGAAGGCCCCGGAGACCAGCGTGCCGACGATCCCGCCCACGCTCTGGAGCATGGGCAGGTGCGACTGCACCAGGCGCACGGCCACCGCCAGCACCAGCGCCAGCAGGGTGACGACCGTGCTATGCCCGAGCGAGAAGTAGAGGCCGACGGCGAGCGGGCGGCGGCGCCCGGCCTGCATCAGCTTGCGCGTGGTGTTGTCGATGGCCGATATGTGGTCGGCATCGAAGGCGTGGCGTAACCCGAAGGTGTAGGCGAGCACCCCGAGCCCGGCCAGCTCAGGGTAGCCGGGCGCCACCCACAGGAGCAGAATGGCCCAGGCCGCCACGTTCAGGCCGCCCAGGGCCCCGCCGAAGCGGGCGAGGCTCCTGCGCAGGGCCCGCGGCCCGCCCGCGCCCGATTCCGTCAACCGCCGCACCTCCACATTGCGCCGCCGCGCGGCATCCTCCGCCACGGCCGGACTAGAACGACCGCGGCATCCCCAGCACGTGCTCGCCGACGTAGCTGAGAACCAGGTTGTTGGACACGGGCGCGATCATCGCCAGGCGCGACTCGCGGAACTTGCGCTCGATGTCGTACTCCGTGGCGAGGCCGTAGCCCCCGAAGGCCATCATGGCGGCGTTGGCCGCCTCAAAGGCCGCCTCGCTCGCCAGGTACTTCGCCATGTTGGCCTCCGCGCCGGGCTGCTCGCCGCGGTCAAAGCGCACGGCTGCCTTGTCCCGCATCAGCGCCGCCGCCGAGAGCGCCATGTGCGCCCTGGCGATGGGGAACTGCACCCCCTGGTTCTGGCCGATGGGCCGGCCGAACACCACCCGCTCGCCCGCGTAGCGGCTCGCGCGGTCCACAAAGTAGAAGCCGTCGCCCAGGGCCTCGCTGGCGATCAGGATGCGCTCGGCGTTCATCCCGGACAGGATCAGCCGGAAGCCCTCGCCCTCGGCCCCGATGCGGTTCTCCGCGGGCACCTCGACGCCATCGAAGGTGACCTCGTTGGTCTCGTGGTTGATCATCATCGGCAGCGGCCTCACGCGCAGCCGCTCGCCGGCATCGCGCAGGTCCAGCAGAAAGAGGCTCAGGCCGTGCGTCTTGCGCTCCACCTCCGCGAGCGGGGTGGTGCGCGCCAGCAGCAGCATGAGGTCGGAGTGCTGCACGCGCGAGATGAAGATCTTGCGCCCGCGGATCACGTAGCGGTCGCCATGGCGCTCCGCGAACGTGCTGATGCGCGTCGTGTCGGACCCCGCGTCCGGCTCCGTCACCCCGAAGGCCTGCAGCCGCAGCCGGCCGGCGGCCATGTCCGGCAGCCAGCGCGCCTTCTGCGCGTCGCTGCCGTGGCGCACGATGGCCCCCATGGTGTACATCTGCGCGTGGCAGGGCCCGGCGCTGCCGCCCGAGCGGTTGATCTCCTCCAGCACGAGGCCGGCCTCCAGCGTACCGAGCCCCGCTCCCCCGTACGCCTCCGGAATGAGGAGCGAGAGCCAGCCCGCCTCGGTCAGCGCCGTCACGAACTCCTCGGGGTAGCTGCGCGCCTGGTCCATGCGCCGCCAGTACTCTGGCGGAAAGCGCCCGCAGAGCTCGCGCACGGCCGTCCGCATCTGCTGCTGCTCGGGGCTGAGGTCGAAGTCCATGGCGCTGGTCTTCGCCTGCCGCCGGCCCTCTCCCTTGCCGAATGGGCGCGCGCATGACAAACCTTAGGGGGTGGGGTTATCTTGGGTCGTGCCGCTGGGGCACAGGGGCACCGCCCCTGACGGGGCGGAGCGGCGCGACCCCGCGTCGCACTGGGGCCGCCAGCGCTGCTGCGCGCGGCCTGGGGACCGGGTTATATTGGGTCGTGCCGCTGGGATCAGGGGCACCGGCCCTGACGGGGCGGAGCGGCGCGACCCTTCCTTAGTACTCGCACAGGTCGCGCTTCGCGCGCCGGCAGGCAAAGCGCCGCGCGCGGCCCGGCACCGGATACGGACGCTCGGCGAGGCGGAGCGGCGCGCCGCACCGCCTCGCGGCTCGGTTCACCGGACCCGGCCCACGGCTCCGGGACGTATCGCTGGGAGGTGCGCGCTTGCAGCTGATCGCTTCCGCGGACGAGGTCACCAAGTCCATGGCCGCCTTCACCGGCCAAAAGGTCTATCTGCATCTGGAGACCACGGTCGGTGCCTACACGGACAACGGCTTCGGCGTCTTCATCCGCAACGCCGAGGGCGAGGTCGAGACCGCGGCCCTGCGCGGCGACGGGCCGCTCTTCCGCGCCGGACTGCGCACCAAGTCCGGCTGGGTCTACGCTGAGGGCGTCACCCACTGGGAGGTGGACGCCCAGGGCCGCCTGCTGCTGGAGGGCCACGACGACGAAGGGCGCATGAACGTCGCCTGCCTGCTGAGCCGGCAGCCCTGGCCCGTGTACTAAAGGAGGCAAAACGCCTTGCCACGCAAGGTTCTGGTGGTCCTGGCCCACCCCGACGACGAGACCTTCGGCTCCGGCGGCACCATCGCCAAGCTGGCCCGCGAGGGCGCCGAGGTCACCTACGCCTGCGGCACCCGCGGTGAGATGGGCCGCCATATGGGCAACCCGCCCTTCGCCACCCGCGAGACCCTGCGCGCCCTGCGCGAGCAGGAGCTGCGCGAGGCCTGCCGCATCCTCGGCATCAAGGAGCTGAAGCTCCTCAACGTCTGGGACAAGACGACGGAGTTCCGCGACCGCGAGCAGCTGGCCGACCAGATCGGCGCCAACATCGCCGAGGTCGGCCCCGACCTGGTCTTCACCCACCACCCCATCTGGGGCGGCCACCCCGACCACTGCGGCATCGGTGCGGCCACGATCCGCGCCCTGGAGCGCATCCCGGCCGCCCAGCGACCGGAGACCTGGTGCAACGGCCGCCTGGCCGACCGCGCCGGGGTCCCCCTGGATGAGGTCGACGTCAGCGATCTCGCCGACGTCAAGATGGCCGCGACGCACGCCCACCGCAGCCAGAGCGAGGACATGCTGCAGCGCGTGCAGCGCGACCCGGAGGAGGCCGAGCGGCGCCGCCAGTGGACCAACCGCGAGCGGCACATGGTCTACCGGTTCGACAGCTAGCCATGGTGCGGGTGGGCGTCGTCGGCTGCGGCAGCATGGGCCGGTTGATCGCCGACGCCCTGGCCCGCGGCCAGGTGCCCGGGATGAGCCTCACCGCGATCGCGGACGTCGCCCCGGAAGCCGCTTCGGTGGCGCAGGCGTACGCCTGCGCCTTCACGAAGGCTGCCCTGGATTTGCCCGGGTTGGGCGTGGAGCTCGCCGTTGAGGCCGCCGGGGGCGATGCCGCCCGTGCGGTGGCCGTACCCCTGCTCCGGGCCGGGTGCGATGTCATGCTCATGAGCGTCGGCGCCATGGCCGATGCGGGGTTCGCCGCCTCGGTGACGGAGGCGGCCACCGCCGCCGGACGCCGTGTCTTCCTGCCCTCAGGCGCCATCGGCGGCCTGGACGCGGTGCGGGCGGCAGCGGTCGCCGGGATATCGGAGGTCCTGCTGACCACCCGCAAGCCGCCGCGGGGGCTGGCCGGCGCGCCCTGGTTCCGCCAGCACCCCATGGACCTGGACGCCCTGACGCAGCCGGCCGTCGTGTTCGAAGGCGACGCGTCCGAGGCGATCGCCGCCTTCCCCGCCAACGTCAACGTGGCCGTCGCCCTCTCGCTGGCGGGGGTCGGGCCGGCCCGCACCCGGGTGCGGATCGTGGCCGAGCCGGGCCTCACGCGCAACGTGCACGAGGTGACGGTGCGCGGCGACTTCGGCGCACTGCGCGTCGAGCTCGCCAACGTGCCCAGCGCGCGCAACCCGCGCACCGCCCTGCTGGCCGGGCTGAGCGCCATCGCCACGCTGCGGCGGATCACGGCGCCGGTGGTGATCGGATGATGGAGATCAAGGGCTTTCGTCGGACGCACGCCGTCAAGCTGCCGGGCGGGCACCCGGGGGTATACGGCGCGATGATCGCCGTGAACGCGGGGCGGTTCCCGCCCGAGCGGCTGGCCGCCCTGGGCGGGCCGATCGCGCTGGACGCCGCTGTGCAGGCGGAGGCGATGTACTTCGAGCCGCAGGGGTCGATCGACGCCCACGGCGCGCCCAACCCGATCCTCTTCCTGGTCGTGGCCGGGGCGGGCTTCGTGCGGGTCGGGGATGAGACCCGGGCCGTCGCCGCCGGGGACGCCGTGCTCTGGCCGGCCGGCGTCGAGCACACGGCCTGGACCGATGGCCAGGCCCTCCAGGCCATCGTGGTCAACCTGCCGTAGCGCCCGTCAGCGAACCCAGAGGCTCGTTCGGGTCGAGCAGCCCCGGCTGCCACGCGAGCCCGCGGGGGCTGGGGCGCGACCGCGCACACGATGCGCTCACCCAGTCGTCACGACCCGTGCGGGTCCTCCGGCTCCCCTGGCTCCTCGGGCTCGATCGCGCCGGTGAGCGTGGCCGACGTGTCCGCGGTGCCCGTGAGGGTGGGCGCGGGGGATGAGGGCCGGCGCCGGGACGACCCCCGCGCCGGCGCCGGTGTTGCTTGGCGCGTCTGCCCCGGCCCCGGGCGGGTGGGTCGCAGCGCCGCTTCGCGGCGCCAGGCCACCGCCGCCCGCAACAGGTGGATTCCCGTCACCTGCACGGCGCCGGCCACCGGTACGGCCAGCAGCAGGCCGGTGAGCCCCGCCAGCTCGCCGCCCGCCAGCAGGGCGAAGACGACCGTCAGCGGGTGCAGGCCCGTGGCGTGCCCCATGATGTACGGGTGGACCACCGCGCCCTCGATCTGCTGGATGACGGCGTACGCGAGCCCGACCTCCAGCAGCAGGCGCCACGAGTGGGCGCCGGCCACGGCAAGGCCGGGCAGCGCTCCGATGATCGGCCCGAAGTACGGCACAAGCTCGCCGAGGCCGGCCAGCACCCCGAGCGTCAGCGCGTACCGCATCCCGAGCAGCATCATCGCCAGGGTCACCATCGCGCCGATGACGGCGGCCGTCAGCAGCTGGCCGCGCACAAAGCCCGACAGCATGCCGTCCAGGTCGCGCATGTAGGCCAGCACGGCGGGCCGGGCGCGGGCGGGCACGGCCGTCATCAGCCGCGCGTGGTACCGCGGCAGCTCGGCCAGCATGTAGTAGCCGAGAAACGGGGCCAGCAGCAGCGAGAGAAAGCCGCCGATCACCGAGAGCAGGCCCGTCGTGGCCGAGCGGATGGCGTCCTCGCCGCGGCTCTGCAGGTTGCCCACCGCGGCCTGCAGGGCGCCGAGCAGGGGGGCGGGCAGCCGGCCACCGCCCTCACGCAGCTGGCGGGCCAGGGCATCGGCCCGCGCCGCGTAACCGGGCAGCAGGTCGCCGAGGGTGGTCAGCTCCCGCACCAGGTCCGGCACGACCACGGCCACCACCAGGCCGCTCAGCAGGCCGAGCAGGCTGTAGCTGAGCAGGATGGCCCACGGGCGCCCGAGGCCGCGGGCCTGCAGGCGGCGCACCAGCGGCTCGACCAGGTAGACGAGGACGCCCGCCAGCACGAAGGGGATCAGGACCTCGCGCACCCGGATCAGCAGCCATATGGCGGCCGCGATGGCCGCCGCCCCACCCAGCAGCACCGCGCGGCGCGAGCTGGCGGGGCTCATGGCGATGTGCCTCCCAGGCTCGCCGCCTGCCGCTCGGCTGGCTCCGAGCGGGTCTTGCGGCTTACCTCGACGCCGGCCGCTCCGCTTGGTCCACCCTGGTCTCGCGGCACGCCCCGGCGCAGCTTCGCCCTGAGCGATTCCGGGCCGTCGCTCGCCTCATCCGGACCCATCGCGGCGCCTCGCGACCCAGGTCGCTGCGGACGCTTCGCGTCCTCACTCCTGTCGCCTGGCACCCCCGCTCGTGTTCTCCCGACCCTGGCGACCCGGCTGGGCGCATGCCGCTCGCACCGCTCCAGCTCGCGCCGTCCGAACTCCGGCTTCGCTCCGACCGGACCCCTCAGAAGTGGACGGCCCGCCCGATCACCCGCAGGCGGCCGCGGGCCTGGCGCACCACCTGGCGCCGCATCGCCTCCGCTCCGGCGCC
>DAHVAF010000123.1 GCA_027314765.1 Clostridia bacterium
TCAGCGGGTAGAGGGCGCTCCACTCGAAGTGGTGGGCCGCCGTGCCGACCGGGGTGCTCTGCTGCTCCACGCCGGAGCCGCCGTCGACGTGCACGGCCACGGGCAGGCCGTGGCGGGCCGCAGCCGCCCAGATCGGGGCGAACGCGCGCTGGCCGTACGGCTGGTGCGCCTGCAGCGGCACGGCGACCTGCACCATGCGCGGGTGGCCGGCCCACCGCTCGATCTCGGCCACCGCCTGCGCCGGGTCGCCGGGGCTGACGCGGACCGAGCCGTAAAAGCCGGGCCGCCCGAGCCACTCGGCGGCCAGCCAGTCGTTGGTGGCCGCGCAGACGGCGGCCGCCAGGTCGAGGTCGGGCAGAAGGCCCCGGGTCAGCGGCAGCAGGATCGCCGCCGAGGCGCCGCGGTCGTGCAGCACGTGGCGCGCGACGACTTCCGGATCCGTGCCGGGCGCCGGGCCGGCGGCGGGGTCGAAGTCGCCGTGGGGCGCCGGGTAGAAGTACCGCTGCAGGCCCGGGAAGGGCCGGCTGCGCCAGGGCTCGCGCATGTACGCGCGCAGGTCGTCAGGGTGGCGGGGCGCGGGATGCACCGCGCAGTCGACGATGCCCGTCTGCGCGGCGGGGGCGGGCGCGGCGCTCATCGGTCGTCCACCTCCACGACGACCCACCCGTCCTCCACGGTCACGGGGTAGGTCGCGACCGTGCGGGCCGGGTCCGTGACCGTGCGGCCCGTGACGATGTCGATCTCCCAGGCGTGCCAGGGGCAGCGCAGGATCTCACCCGGCCGCACCCACTCCTGGGCGTAGGGCGCGCCGCCGGCGACGGTGGTGCCCGTCACGTCGCCCTTGCAGACCGGCCCGCCCGCGTGGGGGCAGAGGTTTCTCAACGCGTGGAAGTCGCCCCCGACGTTGAAGACGCCGACGCCGGTCGGTCCAAGCGGATAAAGTCGCATCTCCCCCTGCGGGATGTCCTCGGCCCGCGCCACGCGGTGCCGCATCAGGAGGCCCCGCCCCTGCGCCGGCGGTCGCGATCATCGCGCGCCTCCGGGCCGTCAGCGCCGGGCCTGGCGACACGGGCCCCCCCGTCGGTGGTGCCCGTCCCTGCACGCGGCCCGGGTGCGCCGTCGCGGGACCTGGCCATGCCCGTTCCCTCGCCGGCGCCCGCCCCCCCGCGCCCGTCGGGCTCCTCCCCCGGCGCGGCGGCCCGCGTGGCCGGCAACCCGTACAGCTCGCGCGCGTTCCCGGCCAGGATGCGGGCGCGCGTCCCCTCGGGCAGCCGGCGCCAGATGTGGCTCGGGTCGTCGTAGTCCCAGTGCGGGTAGTCGGTCGCGAACAGCAGCGTGTGCTCGGCGTCCATCCAATCCAGCACGCGCAGCAGGTCGGACACGCGCGCCGGCTCCTCGATGGGCTGGCTCGTGAAGCGGATGTGGTCGCGCAGGTACTCCGACGGCCGCCGCCGGCAGCCCGGGATCTCGTCCCGGCACGCCTCCCAGTGGCGGTCCAGGCGCCAGAGCAGCGGCGCCGCCCAGGAGAAGCCGCCCTCCACCAGGACCAGCTTCAGGTCCGGGAACTCCTCGAACAGCCCCTCGGCCAGGATGCTGGTCAGGTGGCTGGCGTAAAACAGCGGGTAGAGCGAGTGGTGCTCGAAGAAGTACGACGAGAAGCCGACCGGCGTCATCAGCCCCTGGCCGGGGCTGCGGTTGACGTGGATGGCGACCGGCAGCCCGTGGCGGGCGGCCGCCGCGAAGATCGGCCGGTACATGGCCTGGCCGTACGGCGCCCGCGCGTACGGGATCAGCATCACCTGGACGAAGCCGGGGTGCCCGGCCCACTTCTCGATCTCGGCGGCGCCGAGCTGCGGGTCGCTGGAGCAGATCCGCAGGGTGCCCCGGTAGCGCCCGTGCCGGTTGTAGCGCCCGAGCCAGGTGTCGGCCATCCAGGCGTTGGTCGCCGCCGCCACCGCCGCCTCGTGCTCCGGGTTGGTGACCGGCCGCACGGTCAGCGGGATGAGGATGGCGAAGTCCACCCCCGCCTCGCCGAAGAGCTGTCCCTCCGTGAAGCCCGGGTCGGAGGCCGGCGGCCCGCCGTCCGGCCCGTACGCGTCGCGGCGCTGAGCCATGTTCGGCGCCATGTAGATCGGCGAGCCGATGGCGTTGAAGACCTGATCCGACCAGGGCCGGCTGCGCCACGGCTCCGGCAGGTAGCCCCGCAGCTCCTCGGGCGTGCGCGGCGACGGATGCACGTCGGCATCGACGACGCGGACGGCGATCGCGGACTCAACCCGTGTGGCCATGGGCCAACTCCCCCACCATTGCTCTGATCTGCTCGGCGATCTCGAGCGCGGCGCGGTCCTGGGCCTCCCGGGTCCACGCGCCGATATGCGGTGTGCGGAGCCACGGCCGTGGCTCCGCCTGACCATCCGGCCCCGGCTCGTCCTCCATCACGTCCGCGACGTACACGATCTCAGGCCGCGCGGGCAGCGCCCCCTCGTCCACGATGCCGCCGCGGCTGAGGTTGAGGAGCACGGCGCCCGGCTTCATGAGCGCCAGTTCCGCCGCGCCGATCAGGTGGCGCGTCGCCGGCAGCAGCGGCACGTGCACGCTCACGTAGTCGGCGGCGGGCAGGAGGTCGTGCAGCGCCATGCTGCCCGGGATGGCCGGGTCGCAGGCCAGCACACGCATCCGGAAGGCGGTGGCCAGCTCCGCCACCCGGGTTCCGATCCGCCCCCGGCCGACCAGACCCAGCATGGCGCCCGCGAGCTCGCCGCCCATGAAGCGCCGCTTGTCCCAGCCTCCGGAGCGGACATGCGCTTCCGCCTCCGGGAGGTGCCTGGCGACCTCGATCATCAGGCCGAGCGCAAGCTCGGCCACCGACTCGGTGTTGGCCCCCGGGGCCGAGATGACGCGGATCCCGCGCTCGGCGCACGCCTGCTGGTCGATGTGGTCGAGGCCCGTGCCCGGCATCGCCACGACCCGCAGCCGCGGCGCGACCCCCAGGAGGGCGCGGTCCACGGCGGTCGACACGCGCACGATCAGCGCGTCCGCGGTGGCAGCCTCGGCCAGCAGCCGCGAGCGGGCCATGCCCGGGAGGTAGGCCACCTCGCACCCGGCGCGCCGCAGCGCGGCCTGGGCGGCCTCGGGAAAGTCGTCGCAGATCAGCACGCGCACGCTCATCGTGCTGCGATGCTTCGCGCCGGCGGCGGGGGCACCCTTCACCGGCGGGCGGCGCTCGCCACCAGGGGCGTGAAGATCGCGGCGGCCGTCAGGATCGCGAACACCCAGGCTACCGCCTGCCGCCGGCGCGTGATCACCGTCTTCTGCTCCCAGGTCAGCGCCTCCCAGTCCGTCCAGGCTGGCTCCAGCCTACGCATCAGCCAAGGGTGCGGCCGGCGGCGCGGGTCCGCGTCGACCCCGGTGGCCCAGCAGGTGACCAGCAGGGCCAGCGCGGCCACCTCGGCAGCCGTTGCGGCGCCCTGGCCAGGTGTGGACGGAGCCTGCACGGGCTGCGCGGGCAGCGGGCCGGCGACGTATGCGGGCGTGAGGGATTTGATGAAGGCGACCGTCTGCGCCCACGAAGCACGGGCCGCCGCCTGGTCGCCCTGGGCTGTGCCGCCACCGCGGCCGACGGCGTAGGCATAGTCGTAACTCCCGTTCCCGCCGAAGCCGTGGCCCGCGTCACGGTAGATCCGGATGCCGTATGGGTGATGGTGGGCCGCCAGCTCGCTCGCCACGTCGAGGCTGAACGACGAGGGCCAGATCCGGTCCCGGGCCCCGGCGAAGAGGAGGACGGGCCCGCGGATGCCAGAGACGGGGATCTCCATCCCCGTCGGGAAGGGCACGCCGTTCATCAGCCAGGCGTCGGGCGCGCCGCTGGGGTAGGAGGCCACGACCTGCGGCGAGCCGTAGTAGGCCACCACGGCGCGGGGCTCCGGGTCCTGCGATCCGGCGAGGAGGGCCAGCTCCCCGCCTCGCGAGAAGCCGATCAACGTCACATCGCCGTGCTTGACGCCCGGGTAGGCGTCCATGTCGGCGATGGCGCGGAAGACCTGGTCGATCTCGATGTCGTGGAGCGTGCTCGGCCGGCCGGGGCAGCCAAAGTAGCAGAGCGCCAGCGCCGCGACGCCCTGCTGAGCCAGCTCGTATGCGAAGCGCCTGGTGGCGCCGGCGCCATAGCCTTCCGAGCCGTGCAGCAGCACCGCGCCCGGCACCGGCCCGAGGCTCCAGCGGGGCAGGTACAACTCACCGGCGACAGCGCCCCGCAGCGGCACGGCCACCGGCATACGCAGCCAGCCGATACCGCCCGCAAGCACCAGCACGGTCACGACGGCAACCGCGATCACGCCCTGCTGGCCCAGACGGGTGGACAGGCGGCGGAGCCGGGACGCTGCCGTTTCCTCCCTCGCCTGCCATCATATGACCCCTGGATAGGCAGTCTGTGTCGCTGGCACCACTAATTTCACCATGCACCTCAACGACATCTGGCACCTGGCGATCAGCCCGCTGTCCCTGATCCTCCGCACCGTGGGCGTCTACTTCGCCATGCTCGTGGGCTTTCGGATCTTCGGCAAGCGCGAGCTCGGGCAGGCCACCATCTTCGACGTCGCCATGGTGCTCCTGATCGCCAACGCCGTGCAGAACGCCATGGTCGGTCCTGACGTGTCGCTCATCGGCGGCCTGATCGTCGCCGCCGTGCTGCTGCTGCTCAACGCGCTGATGGCCTATCTGCAGGTGCACGACCGCTGGTTCCGCTATGTGCTGGAGGGGCGGCCCACCGTGCTCGTCTCGGACGGGCAGTGGTTCGACAAGGCGCTGCAGGAGGAGGGCCTGGACCGGGGTGAGGTCTATGCGGCGATGCGCGAGACGGGGGTGGTCGACGTGAGGGAGGTGCGCCTGGCCGTCCTGGAGGCCAACGGCAACATCACGGTGGTCCCGAGCGACTCGACAACGCACACGATCAGCGGCAGCAACAACCGGCGCAATAAGAACCGGCGCACCGACAACAACGCGATCGGGCGGGCGCGGTAGCCCTTCCCCCAAGTGGCCGGTGCCGCTGCGCCGCCGTGCCCGCTACGGTGGATGGCGGGGGTCGGCGGCGTGCGCTGGCGGGTGGCAGTGGGACCGCTGGCCTGCTGGTCTGCTGGCCTGCTCACTGGCGATGACGGCGGCGCCGGCCACGCGACGGGTTGCGCTCCACGTCGACGGGCGCGCGCTCGCGACGACGCCGCAGGCCTTCATCGCGGGCGGCGGGGCCGTGGCGCCGATGCGCGCGGTCGTGCGGGCGCCGGGCGCCGGGCGGCGGGGCCACCTGGGCCGGTGGCGCCGCCGACATGACCAGCCACCCGAAGACGTTCAGGCCGACAGCGGTGTCGGGGGAGGCGGGGCCCAACGGCCCTGTGGCGCCAACCCTTGCGCTCACGCGGTATCTGGCTGATCTCGAAGGCTCGACGCTCCCGGGCTCGGGGCCCGTCCTCGTGCGCTTCGATCTCCTCGACGTTCGCTTCGATGACGTGATGATCACTCGTCTGATGAACGGGTGTAGCCCGCGGGGAGACACGTACGCCGTGCGCCTGCTTTACGGGACACGGGCCGGGAGGGCCGGGTCCGCGCCCGGCGAGGAGCGGCTCCATGTGACCAGGACGCCCAGCGGCGCGACGACGGGCGGGGGCGCGACGACGGGCGGGGGCGCGACGGGCCCCGTGCCCGCCCACGCCTTCTGCGAGGATGCGACGATCGAGGTCATGCCGGCCGGGCCACCGGTCGACGCGCGGGTCGGCGACACCGCGACTCTGACATACGGCCAGCCAGGCTGGCGGGCCGAGCCCGCCAGCCTGACGGTCGACGAGGTTGTGATCCTATCGGCACCCGTGGACCTCGTGGACGGCGCCGTGCCCCACCGACCCTTCAGCCCGCTCGCTGCGTCCCTGGCCCCACCCCGGGTTGCCGCACCTCACGTCACCCGGCCGCGCCCCGCGGGATAACGCTCCCAGCGCCGCTCGGCCACGACCGCCGCCAGCGTGTCCGCCGCTGTCGCCAGCTCCGTGTAGGTGGTGTAGAGGGGGTGGGGCGCCAGGCGGACGATGTCGGGCGGCCGCACGTCGGGGATCACGGCGGCGTCGCGGAGCGCCCGGCCGACCCGGGCCGCCGCGGGGTGCGCGACCGCGATGTGGCCGCCGCGGGCGGCATCCGCCGTGGGGGTCACGACCGATAGTCCGGCCGCCTCGACCCGCTCGCGCAGGAAGCGGGTCAACCGCAGCGAGCGGGCCCGCACGGCCTCCATGCCCACCTCCGCGTAGACGTCCAGGGCACCGTCCAGGGCGGCGATGCCCAGGATCGGCGGGGTGCCGATCTGGAAGGCGCCAGCGTCCGCGGCGCGCAGGAAGTCGTCGGCCATCTCGAACTGCCGGTCCTTGTCGCTGCCCCACCACCCTGGCAGCGCGGGCGGCCCACCCAGATGCCGCTGCGCCACAAACAGGCCGCCGAGGGCGCCGGGCCCGGCGCCGAGGTACTTGTAGTTGCACCAGACGGCGAAGTCCACGCCCCACGCGTCCAGCTCGAGCGGAACGATTCCGATGGCGTGGCAGAAGTCCCAGCCGGCGAGCGCTCCGGCCGCGTGCGCCGCCTCCGTCAGGCCCGCGATGTCCAGCAGCTGGCCGCTGCGGTAGAGGACACCGGAGAGGAGCAGCAGTGCCACGTCGTCGCCGAGCGCCGAGGTCACGTCCTCGCCGGCGATGATCCGGCCGTCCCGCGATGGCACCAGCACGAGGTCGTCGCCCGCGTGTGCCCTGAGCGCGTAAAGGTCCGATGGGAAAGCCAGGGCGTCGGCGACCAGCTTGCGGCGCCGCCCCGAGGGGCGGTAGAAGGTGGCCAGCAGCTGGTGCAGGTTGATCGTGGTGCCGCCCGTCACCGCGACCTCCTGCGGCCGCGCGCCGAGCAGCATCCCCGCCTCGCGCGCGGCCAGGCGCTCGGCCCAGCTGAACCATGGCGGGTCGGCGTCCGTCCAGCCACCGACGCCAAGGCGCGCCCAGTCGTCCAGCACCTGCCGGCAGCGGGCCAGGCCCTCCGGCGTCGGCGGGCCGAGCGAGTTGCCGTCCAGGTAGATCACGCCGGGCGGTGGCAGGAAGCGCCCCGGTCCCGCCGGAAGCGGGTCCTGTCGGTCCAGCTCGCCGGGCTGCTCCGTCACGATCCGGCCTCCCCAATCCCGGGCCTTCGGCGGGCGGGGCGCGGCTCCTTGCGACAAGGGGGTTGGCCGTTGGCCGAGTCACCCAAAGCCGGGACCGTCCAGCACTGCGTCCTTGCGCCGGTCGCCGTCGCGGCCGAGGTGGCAGGCGCGTATCACGTCGGGCGGGTGCGGCGCTGCGCCCTGGCGAGGACCTGGGCCAACGACGTGTACGCGCTGGAGGCCACGGCCGGCACGTACGCGGCCAAGGTCTACCGCCATGGCTGGCGGTCGGAGGCGGATGTGCGCTGGGAGCTGGCCCTGCTCGCCCACCTGGCCGGCCATGGGGCCAGCGTCGCCCGCTTCCTGCCCCGCCGCGACGGCGCCCCGAGCCACGTGGTGGCGGCGCCGGAGGGCCCGCGCCCGCTCGCCCTGTTCGCCGCCGCGCCCGGCGCACCGCCCCGGCGGCCGTTCTCCGCCGAGCTGTTTCGCGCATACGGCAGGGCCGCGGCCACAGTGCACGCCGCCGGGGAGGGCTTCACCGTGGCCGGCGGGCCCTGCCGGCACCTGGACCTCGACTTTCTGGTCGGCGCGCCGCTGCGCGCGATCGCTCCGCGCCTGGCCGGACGGCCCGAGGACCTGGCGTTCGTCGAGGCCCTCGCGGTTCGCCTGCAGCGCGGCCTCGCCCCGCTGCGGCGCTCGCTGGAGTGGGGCCCCTGCCACGGCGATCTGAGCCTGGACAACCTCCACGTCACAGCCGATGGCAGGGTCACGTTCTACGACTTCGACTCGGCCGGCTTCGGCTGGCTCGCCTGGGACATCAGCGGCGCCATGCACGGTGCGGTGCCGGCCGCGTTCGCCGCCGGGTACCGCGAGGTCCGCCCGCTGGACGAGGCCGCCATGGCGTCCATTCCCCTCTTCGCGGCCGCGGACCAGCTCCGCTTTCTCGGCGATGAGTGCGGCCGCCTCGCCGGCTGGCTGGGTGAGGCGCAGGCAGGTGACCGCCAGATCGACGAGCGCCTGGGCTGGCTGCGGCGGTGGGCGGCGGCCCAAGGCCACGATCGATGGGTGTAGCCGGCGCGCCGCACGCAGGTCCCCCGCCCCGCCCCGCGGAACCCCTGCCGCCAAGGGGTGAACGCCCGTGCCTGCGCCCGCCGCCCGCTACGGCGCCGCCGACCGCGCCGCCTTCCGCTTCGAGGTGCCCGAGCGCTTCAACTTCACGGCTGATGTCATCGACCGCTGGGCGGCCGACCCCGCCAAGCTGGCCATGCTGTGGACGGACGGACGCCACGAGCGCCGCGTGACCTTCGCCGCCCTGGCCCAGGCCGCCAACCGCTTCGGCGACGCCCTGCTCCAGGCCGGCCTCCGTCCGGGTGACCGCCTCTTCGTGATGATGGGCCGGGACATCCCGTGGTGGCAGGCCGTTCTGGGCGCCCTCAAGGCCGGGATCGTGCCGATGCCCGCCACGACGCAGCTCCGCGCCAAGGACATCGCCTTCCGCCTGGAGGCCGCGGCGGCCGTCGGCGCCCTGGCCGACCCGGCCAGCGCGGCCGAGGTGGACGCGGCCGTCGCGGAGAGCGGGTATGGCGGTCTTCGCGCCCGGATCCTGGTGGGCGGCGGGGCCGGGGACACCCCGGCCCCCGGCTCGCCCTGGACGCCCTATGAGGACGTGCTCGCCGCCGGCCGGCCCGACGCCGCCTTCCCGGCCACGCGGGCGACCGACCCCTCCCTGCTCTATTTCACATCCGGCACCACCGGCCATCCGAAGATGGTGCTGCACGACCACGCCTACCCGCTGGCCCACACCGTGACAGCCCGCTTCTGGCTGGACCTCGGCCCCCAGGACCTGCACTGGAACATCTCCGACACCGGCTGGGCCAAGGCCGCCTGGTCCAGCCTCATCGCCCCCTGGCTGGAGGGTGCCGCCCTGCTGGTGGACGCCACCCCCGGCCGCTTCGACCCGCGCCGCACGCTGCAGATGCTCCAGGACCTTGGCCCCAGCTCGCTGTGCGCCCCGCCGACCATCTACCGCATGCTGGTGCTGGAGGATCTGACCCAGTACCGTTTCGCGCGGCTGCGGTCGTGCGTATCGGCCGGGGAGCCCCTGAACCCCGAGGTCATCGAGACGTGGCGGCGCGCCACGGGCCTCACGATCCGCGACGGTTACGGCCAGACGGAGACGGTCTGCCTGGCGGCGAACTTCCCAGACCTGCCGCTGCGCCCGGGCTCGATGGGCCAGCCCACCCCCGGCTTCGACCTCGCCGTCATCGACGAGTCCGGGGCCGAACTGCCCCGCGGCCAGGAGGGCGACATCGCCGTCCGCGTGAAGCCCGCGATCCCGCCCGGTGTGTTTCATGGCTACTACGGCGACCCGGAGGGCACCGCCCAGCGCATGGTCGGTGACTTCTACGTTACGGGCGACCGCGGCATCCGGGACGCGGATGGCTACTTCTGGTTCGTGGGCCGCGCGGACGACGTGATCCTCTCCGCCGCCTACCGCATCGGCCCCTTCGAGGTGGAAAGCGCCCTGATGACCCACCCCGCCGTCGCCGAAGCCGCCGTGGTGGCCTCGCCCGACCCGATCCGCGGCAGCGTCGTCAAGGCGTTCGTGGTCACGAGGCCCGGCGTGTCGCCCTCCCCGGATTTGGCATCCGCGCTGCAGGCCCACGTCCAGCGCGTCACGGCCCCGTACAAGTACCCGCGCGAGGTGGAATTCGTGGCCGAGCTGCCGAAGACGGTGAGCGGCAAGATCAAGCGCTTCGAGCTGCGGGCGCTGGAGGCGGAGCGCAAGCATGCGTAGTGCCGCGACGCGTACGCGTCGCGGTCCCCCCCGCCGTGCTGCGGGCGCGCGGCCGGTGGCTCGGGCGGCGCCGGCGCTCGGCGCCCACGCGGTGTGCGGCTTGAGCGGCGGTCCAGCGTCACATGCGCCCGGGCGCGCCTGGGACCAGTTCGCGGCTCCCACACGCCCGCCGGCATCCCTGCCCGCCGCGACCTCCCGGCACCGGGCGGCACGGGCACGCCCGCCGGCTGGAGGGCGGCGGGCGAGTCGGCCGCCCGGTTCACCGCGCGCCGCACCGCCACCCCGGGGCACCTGATCGTGGCGCAAGCCGGCCGGTCCGGCGGCGACCCGTCCCCGCACGGCCCCGCGCGGGGTCCGCACCTGTGCTGCGCCGCCCTGTGGCCGGCACCACCGGCCTCCCCCACAAGCCCCTGCCGCTGCAGTATCGTCAGCGCATCCGTCGCGGGCGGCCAGCGCGCAACCGCCTTCCGGATCGGCAGTCGATCCCAGCTTTCCCGATCCGCGCTTCGGGGCCCCGACCTTTCCACTGCTTCAGGGGGTGTCGGCGTGGAAGAGCTTCCCGCAGGTGTGGAGCTTCCGGCGGGCCGCGACCAGTTGGCGGCGCTGTTCACGCAGCTTGCGCCGGAGCAGGCGGGCGCCATCGCGACGATGATGACCCGCAACAACGCCGACAGCAACCGCTGGGCGGTCGACCTGCTGGCCGTCGAGCCGGAGGACCGCGTCCTGGAGATCGGCGCCGGACCGGGCATGGGGATCGAGTTGCTCGCGGCCCGGACCACCGCCGGGCACGTGGCCGGCATCGACGTGTCGGCGGCGATGGTCGAGCACGCGCGCGCCCGCGACGCCGATCTCGTGCGGACCGGCCGAGCCGAGATCCTGGTGGCTCCCGCCGAGCGCATCCCATTTCCGGACGGCGCCTTCACGAAGGCGCTCGCCGTGCACGTCGCGCAGTTCTGGCCGACTCCGGAGCCGGCCCTGCGGGAGATCCGGCGAGTTCTGGCGGAGGGCGGCAATGTGGTATTGGCCACGCGCGCCTACCGCGAGACCGCCGGCCCGCCGAACGCGGCCAGTTTCGGCTGGACCCGGGCGCAGGTCGACGCCATATCCGCCGCGATGCGTGCCGTCGGCTTCCGGGAAGTCAACACACGCACGGCGGAGAACTCGGCCGAGGGGCTTATCGCGGTGCTCGGCACCCGCTGAGCGCGGCACCCAGGACTCCCCTGCCTCCGGCGCGAAGGACGCCCCCGGAAAGCGGGGTGGCGTCCCTGGATAAGCGCTCCCTGCCCTACGGCCTGTGGCCCAGCCCCTTCAGCCCGGCGCAGATGGCCGCCGGCCTTCGCCTCGGCGATCCCACGTGGGATACCGACGGGCAGACGCTGGTCTGGCTGGAGGGCCGTTCCGACAAGGGGGTCCTCGTCGCCCAGGGCCCTGGCGACGGTGCGCCGCGGGACCTGACCGCCGACCGTTCGGTGCGCGCCCGCGTCGGCTACGGCGGTGGCGACTTCACAGTGCACGCTGGCTTCGTGTACTCCAGCGCCGACGGCCGCCTGTTCCGCCAGCCCCTGTCCGGCGGCCCCGCCCGCTCCATCACCCCCGCCTTCGGTGACGTCGCCGCGCCCTCAGTCTCGCCGGACGGGGGGCGCTTGGCCTTCGTCCACTCGTACGAGCGCCAGGATGCCATCGCGGTGGTCGATTCGGCGGGCGACACCTGGCCGCGGCGCGTCGTGCACGGCGAGGACTTCTACATGCAGCCCGCCTGGCACCCGGACGGCCGCCGCCTGGCCTACGTCTGCTGGAACCACCCTCACATGCCGTGGGATGGCACATGGGTGCGCATCGTCGACGTGGACAGCGGCGAGGTCACGAAGATCGCCGGCGGCGAGCAGGCCGTGCTCCAGCCAGCCTTCTCGCCGGATGGCAGGCTTCTGGCCTATGCCTCGGACGCGACGGGCTGGTGGAACCTCTACCTGCACGACCTCGCCAGCGGAACGGTGCACCAGCTGACCCGCCACAACGACGCCGAGGCCGGTGGCCGCACGGCGTGGTCCCAGGGTCTGCGCACGCTGGCCTGGGCCCCTGACGGCAAGAGCCTCCTTTACCTGCTCGACCGGCAGGGCGTGAGCAGCCTCATCCGCGTGGGGCTGGACGGAGATGAGGTGGCCGTCGCGCTGCCGGAGTACACCTCCCTCGCCCAGCTCGCCGTGGCGCCCAGGGGCGACCGCGTGGCCCTCGTCGCCTCGTCGTCCCGGATCCCGCCCCGAATCGTCGTCCTGGATGGCGGCCGTGCCTCGATCCTGCGCCGCTCGGCCCCGGAAACGGTCCCCGCGGCGGCCCTGGCTCCGGCACAACCCCTGAGCTGGCCGACGGCGGACGGGAGCACCGTCTACGGCCTCTACTACGCCCCCGTCTCGCCGGAGTGCGTCAGCCCCGGCCTGCCCCCGGCCGTGATCCTGGTCCACGGCGGGCCGACTGGCCAGTCGGTGGCCGCCTGGTCGCCGAACGCACAGTTCTTCGCCACGCGTGGTTACGCTGTGCTTGATGTTAACTACCGAGGTAGTTCCGGCTATGGCCGGCACTACCGGGACGCGCTCCGCGGCACCTGGGGCATCTACGACGTCGAGGACGCCGTCAGCGGCGGGCGTCACCTCGCCGGCCAGGGCCTGGCCGACGGGAGCCGCCTGGTGATCATGGGGGGAAGCGCCGGCGGCTACACTGTGCTGCGCGCCCTGACCACCCGGCCGGGCGCCTTCAAGGCCGGCGTGTGTCTGTATGGCGTCAGCAATCTCTTCACCCTGGCCGCCGAGACCCACAAGTTCGAGGAGCGCTACCTGGACTCCATGATCGGCCCCCTGCCCGAGGAGGCGGCCCGCTACCGCGAGCGCTCGCCCATCTTCGCCGCCGACCGCATCGTCGACCCCATCGCCGTGTACCAGGGCGAGGTCGACGTCGTGGTGCCGAAGAACCAGGCCGACACCATCGTGGAATCCCTGCGCCGGCGGGGCGTGCCCCACGAGTACACCGTCTATGCGGGCGAGGGGCACGGCTGGCGGCGGGCCGAGACGATCGACGCCTTCTACCGCTCCGTGGACGCGTTCCTGCGCCAGTATGTGATCTTCGCCTGAACGGAAGAGGAGGACCGAGCCATGGCCGACAAAGCTGCCGCCGAGTATCTGAAGGCCCATCGCGACGACTTCCGGAACCGGTACTTTGACCTCCTGCGGATCCCGAGCCAGAGCGCGCTCACCGCACATCGGGCGGATATGGCGCGCGCCGCCGACTGGGTCGCGGCCGCCCTGCGCGCGGCAGGCTGCCCGACGGCCGAGATCGTGCCGACCGAGGGCCACCCGGTGGTCTACGGCGAGTGGCTGGTGGGCAAGGACCGGCCCACGGCGCTGGTGTACGGCCACTACGACGTCCAGCCGGCCGACCCCGTCGACCTCTGGGAGAGCCCGCCGTTTGAGCCGACGGTCCGAAATGGACGTATCTACGCGCGTGGTGCCGCCGACGACAAGCGTCTCTACTGCACGATCATGGCCCTTGAGGCGGTCGCGAAGACATCCGGCAAGCCGGCATGCAACCTGAAGTTCATGTTCGAGGGCGAGGAGGAGATCGGCAGCCCCAGCCTGCCGGGCTTTCTGCGCGAGCACCGCGGGCGCCTCGGCTGCGACGTGGTCCTCTCCGCCGACGGGTCGATGTTCGATTTCGAGCGCCCGTCCCTGACGCTTGCCTATAAGGGGATCGCGTCCTGCCAGATCGATGTGCGGGGCGCCCGGGTCGACCTCCACTCCGGCGGCCACGGCGGCGGCGTCGCCAACCCCCTGCATGCCCTGGCATCCATTCTCGCGTCGATGCACGACGGGGACGGCCGCATCAGCGTCTCCGGCTTCTACAGTGATGTAAAGCCCATTACAGCGGCGGAAAAAGCCGACATCGCCTCCGTGCCGTTCGACGAGGAGGCCTACCGGCGCGACCTGCAGGTGCCGGCCCTGTTCGGCGAGGCCGGCTACACGACGCTGGAGCGGCAGTGGGCGCGCCCGACGCTGGAGGTCAACGGCATGTGGGGCGGCTTCCAGGGCGACGGCAGCAAGACGGTCCTCCCGCGCGAGGCGCACGCGAAGATCACGTGCCGCCTGGTGGCCGACCAGGATCCGGACCGCATCCTCGACCTGCTGGAGGCCCACCTGAAGTCCCACACGCCGTCCGGGGTCACCGCCACCCTGCACCGCTTCCCCGGCAGGGCCAAGCCGTACATGATGCCGCGCGACCTG
>DAHVAF010000127.1 GCA_027314765.1 Clostridia bacterium
CCCCGCGCAGCAGCCGCTCCATGTGGGCGAGGGCGGGATTGCCGGCGAAGCGCGGGCTCCGCGCCAGCCGGATGGGGGGCTCCAGCGGCAGTCCGCGCGTGGCGACGGCCGCGTGCAGCTGCGCGTAGGTGGCGCGCGTGGGGTGGAAGGGGTCGCCGGGCGCGGGCCGCTCCGGCCGCGCGTCGGCGGGCACGCAGAGCGCGATGGCCGTGCGGTCGGCGCAGGCGGCCAGCTCGATCAGCAGGGCCAGCTCCTGCGGCGTGAAGCCGGCGAACCCGTCAACCCAGACCCGGGCGCCCGCCGCCAGCCCGGAGCCGGCCAGGCGCTCGCACGCCAGGTCCGCCAGGCCGTCAGGGTCCGTGAAGCGGCCGTGCAGGAGCGCGCGATGCGCGCTCCAGATCGCCGCCATGTCCGCGAGCTTGTCCGCCAGCGAGGAATCGCCCCCCCGCACCCGCTCCTCGGCGGCGCGCAGGCTCTCCGGGCTCTGGCGCCACGCGGCGAGCTCGCGCAGGCTGGCGGCGAGCGGGCCCGTCAGGCCCGGCCGGCCCGGCATGCCGTCAAAGGCGCTCAGCGTGCCGGCCCGGCGCAGCGCCACCTCCAGCAGCGCCTGCCGCCCGCGCTCGCCCACCCGCGGCCGGGAGGCGCCGCCGGCCAGCTCCGCCACCCGGTGGCTGAGGCGCTGGAAGCCGAGCACCTGCGCCCGCAGGGTCGCGCGGGACGGGAGCTGCGCCAGCAGGGCCCGCTCCATCTGGAAGGTGGCCTGCTCCGGCACCAGCAGGAGAAGCGGGGACCCGTCCGGCCGCGCGGTGGCCTCGGCGGCGATCTCGCGCAGGCAGCGGGCCGTCTTGCCGCTGCCCGCGGCCCCAAGCATGAAGACGACATGGCCCATGCGGGTGGGCTTCACCGGCCGGGCCGCGAGGCCCTGCCCCTCGGAGGCTTGTATTGAGAATCGGTCTCATCTATCATGACCTTCGCGGGAGGCGGAAGGGCGTGCGTGCCCTGGCGGCGGCGGCGATGACGGGGCTCCTCCTGGCGGCGTGCGGCGGCGCCGGGGTGCCGGGGTCCCCGGTCCAGCCCGCGGCGGGCGTGATCCGCGCGGTCGGGGCCGAGAGCCAGTACGCGAACGTGATCTCGCAGATCGGCGGCCGGTACGTCGCGGTGACGGCCGTCGAGAGCAACCCCAACACCGACCCCCACTCGTTCGAGGCGAGCCCCTCCGTGGCGCAGGCCCTCGCCGGTGCGCAGCTGGTGGTGGTCAACGGGCTCGGCTACGACAGCTGGGCCAACCGGCTGCTGTCGGCCACGCCGGCGAAGGGCCGCACGGTGATCGACGCGCAGACCCTCCTCGGGCTGCCGGACAGCACCCCGAATCCCCACCTCTGGTACGCGCCGAAGACCATGCCGGCCGTGGCCAGGCAGGTGGCGGCCGACCTTGCGGCGCTGCAGCCCAGCCACGCGGCCTACTTTCAGGCCAACCTGGCCAAGTTCGACGCGGCCCTGAAGCCCTGGACGGACGCCCTGGCAGCGTTCAGGGCCAGGTACGGGGGCACGCCCGTGGCCGTGACGGAGCCCGTGGGCGACTACATGCTGCAGGCGGCGGGCTGCGACATCGCGACCCCGTTCAGCTTCCAGGCGGCGGTCATGAACGGGACCGACCCCTCGCCCCAGGACCTGACCCTGCAGCAGAGCCTTCTGAAGGGGCGTCGGGTGAAGGTGTTCCTTTACAACCAGCAGGTCACGAGCCCCCTGACGCAGTCGCTGCTGACCCTGGCGGCCGAGGCCGGGATCCCGGTGGTCGGGGTGTACGAGACCATGCCATCGGGGTACACCTACCAGGCGTGGATGCTGGCCGAGGTCAGGGCCCTGCAGCAGGCCGTGGCCAGCGGAAAGTCGACGACGAAGCTATGACGCCGCTCACGGTGGACGGGCTGGGCGTCGTGCTCGGGGGCCGCCCCGTCCTCCGCGATGTCAGCTTCCGCGTGGAGGCGGGGGAGTTCGTCGGCCTCATCGGCAGCAACGGCGCCGGCAAGACCACCCTGCTGCGCGCCATCCTCGGCTTCACCGCCCCGTCGCGGGGAAGCGCGCACCGGGGGACCGTCGGCTACGTGCCCCAGAAGATCCTGCTCGACCCAGACCTGCCCGTGCGCGCGCGCGATCTGGTCGCCCTCGGGCTGGACGGCAACCGGTTCGGGCTGCCGCTGCCGTCCGCGGCCAAGCGCCGCCAGGTCGACGAGATGCTGGCGGCCGTCGGCGCATCGGCGTTCGCGGACGAGCGGGTCGGGCGCCTGTCGGGTGGCCAGCAGCAGCGCGTGCTCATCGGCCACGCCCTGGTCCGGCGGCCGGCGCTGCTGCTGCTGGACGAGCCCCTGGCCAACCTGGACCTGCACAGCGCCGCCGGGGTGGTGGCCCTGCTCGGCCGCCTCTGCCGCGAGCAGGGGATCGCCGTGCTGCTCTCCGCCCACGACATGAACCCGCTGCTCGGCGTCATGGACCGCATCGTCTACCTGGCCGACGGGCGCGCCGCCGTCGGCACGGTGGACGAGGTGGTGCGCGGGGACGTGCTGAGCGCGCTCTACGGCCACCACGTCGACGTGATCCGCGTCCACGGCCGCATCCTCGTGGTCGTGGCCCCGGCGGAGGAGCTGGCCGAGCCGGAGCAGCACGCCACCCTGCTGCCGCCGACGGCGCGATGACCGACCTCTTGCTGGCGCCCGGCTTCTTCAGCAGCGGGCCGGTGCGCACCGCCCTGCTGGTGGGCGGCGGCGCCGCCGTCGTCTCGGGCGTCGTGGGCGTGTTCACCGTGATCCGGGGCCAGACGTTCGCCGGACACGCCCTGGCCGACGTGAGCAGCGCCGGCGGGAGCCTTGCCTTCCTGCTGGGCGTCAACCCGATGCTGGGCTTTCTCGGCATGGCCGGCATCGCCGCCGCCGGCATGGAGGCCGTGGGGGTGCGGCGCCTGCGGGGCCGCGACCTGGCCACCGGTGTCGTGTTCGGGGCCGGGCTCGCCCTGGCGGCCCTGTTCCTCTACCTGGCCACCACGACCACCAGCACCACGGGCGCCGCCATCACGGTCATGTTCGGCTCGATGTTCGCGATCCCGGCGGCGACCGGGAGGCTTGCGGCCGTGGTCGGGCTCGTGGCCCTGGCCGGGGTGGCCGCGATGTACCGCCCCCTGCTCCTCGCCTCCGTCCACGAGGACCTGGCCGCGGCGCGCGGCGTGCCGGTGGGCGCGGCCGGCCTGATGTACTCCCTGGTCCTCGCGCTGGCCGTCGCCCTGTCGGCCATCACCATCGGCGCCATCCTCTCGACGGCGCTGCTGGTCGGGCCGTCCGCGGTGGCGCTGCGGGTGACGCGCCGCCCTGGCCAGGCGATGCTTGTGGCCGTGCTGGTCGCCCTCGCCGCCACCTGGCTCGGGATCCTGCTGGCCTACGACAGCTTCGTCTGGACGCCCGGCCACGGCTGGCCCGTGAGCTTCTTCATCGTGACGCTCATCATGGCCGCCTACCTGCTGGCGCCCCGCAGGGCCTGAGGGCATGTTCTCCGCCTTCATGGTCAACACGTGGGCCGCGGTGACCGTCGTCGGCCTCATCGCGGGCGTGGTCGGCTTCTTCGTGGTGCTGCGCGGTGCCGCGTTCGACGCCCACGCCCTGCCGCTCGGGTCGTTCCCAGGCGCCGCCGCCGCCACCCTGCTCGGCGTCAACCGGCTCCTCGGGCTGCTCGCGTTCGCGGGCCTCGGGGTGGTGGGCATCGGCCGGCTGCGGCCCGGCGGCCGGCGGGAGGTGGCCACCGCCCTGACCCTGGTCACCCTGCTGGGCCTGGGCGCCCTGCTGCTCAGCCTGACGAGCCAGTACTCCGCCGAGATCTACGCCCTGCTCTTCGGGCAGGTCCTCGGCGTCGGCACGGGCGATCTGCTCGCCATCGCCATCCTCGGCGCCGTCGCGGCGCTGGCGGTGGCGTGGGCGTTCCGCCCGCTGCTGCTGACCTCGCTCTCGCCGGAGCTGGCCGAGGCGCAGGGCACCTCCGCCGCCCGCATGGACATGCTGTTCCTGGCCATTCTCGCCCTGGCCACCGTGCTCACGCTGCCCGTCGTCGGCGCCCTGCTGGTGTTCAGCCTGATGGTCGGCCCGCCCGCCGCCGCGCGCGCCTTCACGGGCCGCCCGCTCGGCGCGCTGCTGCTGTCGGTCGGCATCGCCCTGCCGACGGCCTGGGCCGCCGTGGCCCTCTCCTTCCTCACGAACTGGCCCGTGGGCTTCTTCGTGGGGACGCTGAGCGCGGCCGCGTACTTGGCCGGGGCGGCGTGGGCGCGCCGGGCACCGCGCCCCCGCCGCGGCCTGCCCGCGGTGGAGCGGGCGGGGTAAGGTCGCACCGGCGCCGCGCACCCGGCAGGCCTCGCGGCGACACACCGTGGCCGGAGCGGCGCAGTGCAGACGCAGGGGGCCGCGCCCGGCCTGCCGGCGGCGCGCCTGGCGCCAGTTGCGACCCTCCCCAACCGCACGCGCGCACCATCCTGGCGCGTCCGGCGTGAGCCCCCGGACCGGCCCGCCACCGCGCAGCGCCCGGCTGTCGTCGCGGTCCAGCGGTCCCCTCCGCGGACCCGCTAGGGAACGCGCGCCCACCCGTCGAAGCCCCACTCCGATCACCGGTGAGCTCAGGGTAGGCGCGGGTCGTCCCGCGCGGATACGGGGTCAAGGGTAGGCGCGGGTCGTCCCGCGCGGGCACGGGGTCAAGGGTAAGCGCGGGTCGTCCCGCGCGGGCACGGGGTCAAGGGTAAGCGCGGGTCGTCCCGCGCGGACACGGGGTCGAGGGTAAGCGCGGGTGGTCCCGCGCGGGCACG
>DAHVAF010000008.1 GCA_027314765.1 Clostridia bacterium
GCGAACGGCGGCTGGCCGGTGAGCGCCTCAAAGAGCACGCAGCCCACCGAGTACACATCGCTCCGCTCGTCGGTCGGGGCGCCGCGCACCTGCTCCGGCGAGGCGTAGTGCGCCGTCCCGAGCGCGCGCGAAGTGTGCACGATGGTGGCGCTCGCCGCCGCGCGGGCGATGCCGAAGTCGCTCACCTTCGCGTGGCCGCTCTTCGTCAGCAGGACGTTCTGCGGCTTGACGTCGCGGTGGACGATGCCGTGGGCGTGGGCCTCCTCCAGCGCCGCCAGGATCTCGGTGCAGAGGCCGGCCGCCCGCGCGGGCGGCTCGGGGCCGCGCTGGCGGAGCTCCTCCTTGAGGGTGTGGCCCGGCACGTACTCCATGACGATGAAGTGGGTGTCGCCGTCCTCCTCGCCGACGTCGAAGATGTTGACGATGTTCGGGTGCTGCAGGCTGGCCGCGGCCTGTGCCTCCTGGCGGAAGCGGCGCACGATGTCGGCCTCGCTCACGAACTCGGCGCGGAGCACCTTGACGGCCACCGGGCGGCGCAGCAGGGAATCGAAGGCGCGGTAGACGAGCGACATGCCGCCGCCGCCGATCCGCTCCTGGATCGTGTAGCGCCCGCCCAGCACCCGTCCGATCAACCGCAGCCCTCCCTCCGCCGCCAGCCGTCCGCGCCCGCGACCGTCTGAGCATCGGCGCCCGCACGGCGCGTGACCGCGCGGTGCCGCCCCCTCACGCCCTGCTCGTCCCCCGCTTGGCCCGGCCGCGCGAAGCGCGTCCTCATGACCCCGCTACACCCCACCCGCCGGCCCGGCCGGCTGCACGGGCTCGATGGCGGCCTCCCCGCCGTCGAGCGAGTCCACTTCGCGGCCGGCGACCCGGGCGACCACCACGGTCACGTTGTCGGGGCCGCCCGCCGCCATGGCCATCGCGACGAGGGCTCGCGCCAGCGTATCTGGCTCCTCGGCCTCGCGGGCGGCCGCCTCGATGCGCTCGGCCGGCACCACGGCCGTGAGGCCGTCGGTGACCAGCAGCACCCACTCCCCCGGGGCCAGCCGCTCGGCGCCGGCGTCCGGGGGCAGGGCCGATTCGAAGCCGACGGCGCGCGAGAGCATGTGGCGCAGCGGGTGCATCCGGGCCTCGGCCCAGGTGAGCACCCCCTCGCGCACCAGGTCCCCGACGGGCGAATGGTCGACGGTGATCTGGCGCATGCCGCCAGACCCAGCCACATACAGGCGGCTATCACCGACATGGGCCCAGTAGAGCCAGTCGTCGACCAGCACGGCGGCGACCATGGTGGTGGCCATGCCGGCGAGCTCCACGTGCTCTGCGGCCGCGGCGCGGACTGCGGCGTGCGCCGCCACGAAGCCGGCCTGCAGCAGGTCGGTCCAGCTGAGGGCCGCGCCGGCGCTGGCGCTGACGTGGTCGATCAGTGCGCGCACCGCCACGCGGCTGGCGACGTCGCCCCCCGGATGCCCGCCCAGCCCGTCGGCGACGGCCAGCAGCACGGCGCCCGGCCGCGCCTCCAGGTCCTGGGCGCCGAAGGCGTCCTCGTTGCGCTCCCGCGCACGCCCGACGTCCGTGGTCGCGGCGAACTGCACCCGGATTCCCTCCGGATCGGCGCCCGAGTCCCCGCGCCTCTCCTCGGCGACGCCGTCCGCGATCTTATTCGCCATGGGATCCGCCATTCCCGCGTGCCCTACGGGACAGGCGCTTCCAAGACCCGGCGGCGCAACTGGCCGCAGGCCGCGTCGATCGCGGTGCCCAGCTGGCGCCGCAGGGTGGCGGTGATGCCGGCTTCGCGCAGGATGCGCTGGAAGGCCGCCATGGCCTGGGGCGGGCTCGGCTCAAGGCCGCGCCCGGCCACGGGGTTGAGCGGGATCAGGTTGACGTGGCACAGCATGCCCCGCAGCAGCCGGCCCAGCTCGCGGGCGTGCTCGGGCAGGTCGTTGACGCCGCCGATGAGGACGTACTCGAACGTCAGCCGCCGCCCGGTGGCCTCCGCGTAGCGGCGGCAGGCGGGCATCAGCTGCGCCAGCGGGTACTTGCGGTTGATCGGCATGAGCCGGTTTCTGACCTCGTCGTTCGGGGCGTGCAGCGAGACGGCCAGGGTGATGGGCAGGTCCTCTTCCCGCAGGGCGTCGATGCCGGGCACAAGCCCCGACGTGGATACGGTCATGTGCCGCCAGCCGATGCCGCAGCCCTCCGGCTCGTGGGCCAGCCGGAAAAAGCGCAACACCTCGGCCAGGTTCTCCATCGGCTCGCCCATGCCCATGACGACGATGCGCGCGATGCGCGCGCCCGGCTGGCGCACGGCCAGGTCACGGTTGAGCAGGATGAGCTGCTCGATCATCTCCGCCGCCGTGAGGTTTCTGATCAGGCCGCCGATGGACGAGGCGCAGAAGCGGCAGCCGATGTGGCAGCCCACCTGGCTGCTGACGCACGCGGAGTATCCGTAGCTGTATTTCATGCGGACGGTCTCGACGGTGTTGCCCGCATCGTCGTTCAGGCGGAGCAGGAACTTGACCGTGCCGTCGCGCGGGTCCTCCTGGCGGGTGACGGGCGTCAGCAGCCCGAGGTCGGCGATCTCCGCCAGCCGCTCCCGCAGATCGCGGGGCAGCGAGGTCATCTCATCGAAGCTGCGGGCGCCGTGGCCGTGGATCCAGGCGAACACCTGGCGCGCGCGGTAGGCGGGCGCACCCTGGGCCGCAAGGACCCCAACCAGCTCGTCCGGCAGCATGCGCTTGAGGTTCACCATGAGCTTTAGTTTAGCCGCTTCAGGCGCGCGATGAAGAATCCGTCGCAGCCGTCGCGCTGGGGCCAGAGCCGCGCGAAGTGCGCCTCGGCTCCGAAGTCGGCGTGGCTCTGGAGAAACGCAGCCACCACGGCCTCGTTCTCCTCCGGCTCGGTGGAGCAGGTGCTGTACACGAGCCGGCCGCCCGGCTTGACGCACGCCGCGGCGGCCTCCAGGAGCTGCGCCTGGAGCGGCGGCAGGCTCTTCAGGTCCGCCTCCGTCTTGCGCCAGCGCAGGTCCGGCCGCCGGGCGAGGGTGCCGAGCCCGGTGCAGGGCACATCGGCCAGGACGCCGTCGCAGCGGCCGGCCCAATTCTTCGGCAGGGTGCGGGCATCGGCCGCGCGCACGCGGACGCTGCGGAGGCCAAGGCGCCGCGCGGCGGCCTGCACAAGCTTGGCGCGGGCCGGCTCCAGGTCGTTGGCCAGCACGATGCCCTCGTCCTGCATCAGCTCCGCCAGGTGGGTGGCCTTACCGCCGGGCGCCGCCGCGACGTCCAGGCAGATCCAGCCAGGCTGCGGATCGAGCGCGCGCGCCGCCAGCATGGACGCCTCGTCCTGGACGGTGCACAGGCCGCCCGCCAAGGCGGCCAGGTCGGGCACGGCGCCACCACCCTCCAGCACCACTGCTTCCGGGGCGTGGCGGCCCGGTACGGCCGGGACGCCCTCCGCCGCCAGCGACGCGATCAGGTCCTCGACGCTGGTTCGCAGCGCGTTGGCCCGCAACACGACACGCGGGGCCTGGTTGTCCGACGCGAGCAGCGCTTCCGTCTCGGCCCGCCCAAGGCGCGCCAGCCAGCGATCGACCAGCCAGTGCGGATGCGAATACTGGGTCGCCAGGTTCGGCGACGGAGGCGCCTCTTCAGCGGCTGCCCGCCGCAGCACTGCGTTGACCAGGCCGGCGGTACCCGGGTGTCCGTGCTGCCGCGCCTGGGCGACGGCCTCGCCGACGGCGGCGTACGGCGGGATGCGGTCCATGAAGCGCAGCTGGTAGAGACCGAGCCGGAGGATGTTGCGGATCGGAGCCGGGAGCTTGGACAGCGGCTGGTGCATTCGGGCATTCAGCTCGAAGTCCAGCCGCAGGCGCCAGCGCGTGGCGCCGTAGGCCAGCTCGGTGGCCAGGGCGCGGTCTCGCTGCTCAAGACCCGCGCCCAGCCTGTCCAGGACGTCGCGGGGCTCTGCGCCCCGCTCCACCGATATGAGTGCCTGCAGGGCGGCCTCCCTGGGGGTCAGATGCGCTCCCCGACCTGAAGATGGCTGCCGTTGACGAAGTCGCGCGCCGACATGGGTCGCTTGCCGGCCGGCTGCACCTGCGTGATGAGGATGGCGCCATCCCCCGTGGCCACGACGATGCCCACGTCGGTGACCTGCAGAACCGTGCCGGGTGCCCCGGCGCCTGCTGCCGCCGTCGCGCGCAGCACCTTCACCAACTCGCCGTGGATGGTCGTCCGCGCCCCAGGCCGCGGCGCGAGCCCGCGAATCTGACCGAGGACGAGCTGGGACGGGCGCTGCCACTGCAGCGTCTCATCCTCCGGCGTGAGCTTGGCGGCGTAGCTCGCCTGCGCCCCATCCTGCGGGCGGGGCCGAATCTCGTCGCGGGCCAGCTGCCGCAGCGTCTCCACGATGAGCGCGCCGCCGGCGTGGGCCAGCTTCACGCTCAGCGACCCGGCGTCGTCGTCGGGGCCGACGGCGACCTCCCGCTGCAGCAGGATGTCCCCGGCGTCGAGCTCGGCCGCCATCCGCATGGTCGTGACGCCCGTGACGGCATCGCCCGCCATCAGGGCGCGCTGCACGGGGGCCGCCCCCCGCCAGCGCGGGAGCAGCGACGGGTGCAGGTTGATGGCACCAAGGCGCGGCAGGGCCAGCACGTCGTCGGGCAGGATCTGGCCGTACGCGACCAGGACAATCGCATCCAGGTCGAATGCCGACAGCTCGTCCAAAAAGGCGCGGCCGCGCGGCCGCGCCGGTGTCAGGACGGGGATGCCCGCGGCCTTGCCGACCTCGTGCACGGCCGACGGCTGGACCTCCAGCCCGCGCCCGGTGGGCGCATCGGGCCGGGTCACGATCACGACCGGCTCCACGTCGGCCTCCAGCAGCACGCGCATCGCCACGGCGGCAAAGCCCGGGGTCCCGAAGTAGGCCACGCGGAGGCGCGTCTCGGGAGCGACCTCCACCACGCGGGTGGCGCGGTCGGTGAAGAGCACGCCGTCGAGGTGGTCGATCTCGTGGAGCAGGGCACGCGCCAGGTAGCCCTCGCCGTCGACCCAGTGCTCGCGCCCGTCGCGGTCCAGGCCGCGGACGCGGACCTTCTCGGCGCGGGTGACCTCGCCGGTGTAGCCGGGGATCGAGAGGCAGCCCTCCATGGCCGTCTGCTCGCCGGTCCCATCGACCAGCTCCGGGTTGACCAGCTCGATCAGGCCATGCGCGTCCCCGGCGTCCACCACCAGCACCCGCTGGCTGATGCCGACCTGCGGCGCGGCAAGTCCAACCCCGTCCGCCGCGTACATGGTCACCGCCAAGCTGTCGAGCAGCTGGCGGATGCGCCGGTTCACGTGGCGGACAGGCTTGGCCTTCCGGCGCAGGACGTCTGAGTCGCGGTCCTCGACGCAGACGATCCGCATCTTCGGAGCCCCGATCTCCTCCGCCCGCAGGCGGCGGGCGCGCAGCGTCTCCTGGTCCAACCCGGCTTCGCGGCCTCCCTCGAGCCCCGGCGTGCCAGCCGGTGCGACCCTCATTCTACGGCGAGCGGGCGCTCCAACGCCAGGCACCGCAGGGGTCGGGGGGCCACGCCCCCGCGGCCGCCGGTCCCGCTCGGTCGGGAGGGCGCTGGCGGCTGGGTCAACTCCTGGTCGGACCCCGGACGGGCCTGGTCGGTCTTGGCCTCCCGCCGGGCTCAGGGGATGCGCGGTGGACCTCCGGCAGCGTGCGCGCCGCGCCGGATGTGGCACCCGCCGCCCCCGGCGCATCAGGCCGACTCGCGGCATCAGCCGGCAGACCCGCGCCGGCTGGGGCGGCCTACCGGCTCGAGTCCCGTGTGCTGCCACTCCGGTGCCTGTGGCCTTCGGCACCCGCGCCACCGGCCGAACCCGACGGACCCGCGCCGGCTGGGGCGCCCACGCCGCTGGGGCCACCCGCGCCGGCCAGCCCGCCCGAAGCGCCCGCGCCTGGCTTCCTGGCGGCGCCACGCCGAGCGCCCGCCCCCGCCGGCTGGGCCGCACCCGCGGCGGGCCGCTCGGGATGGCCCGCGTCGCCGCCGCCCACCGTCTCCGCTTCCTCCAGGGCCACGGCGGCCGCCATGTGCGAGAGGTGGGTCAGCCCCTGCGGGAAGTTGCCGACCATGACCCCCTCGGCCTCGTCCCACTCCTCGGCGAACAGGCCGAGGTCGTTGCACGTCGCGGCCGCCCGCTGGAAGCCCGCGCGCGCCTCGGCCACACGCCCCTGGCGCGCCAGGCACTCCGCCAGCCAGAAGGTGCAGGCGATGAACGCGCCCTCGCCGCCCTCCAGGCCGTCGACGCCGGTCTCCGGCAGGTAGCGCCGCACCAGCCCGCTGCGATCCGACAGCTCGTCGCGGATGGCGTCGACCGTGCGCACCATCCGCGGATCGGTGTGCGCGACGAACCCGAACATCGGCAGCAGCAGCAGCGCCGCGTCCAGGGCCGGGTGGTCGAAGGCCTGGGTGAAGACGCCGCGCCGGCTGTCGTAACCGTGCGTCTCGATGGCGGCGCGGATCCCCGCGGCCCGGGCCGTCCAGCGCTCCAGCGGCGCCCGCCGCCGCAGTGCCCGCGCCAGCGCGATGCCGCGGTCCAGTGCGACCCAGCACATCGCCTTGCTGTGCACGAAGTGGCGGGGCTCGCCGCGGATCTCCCAGAGGCCGCGGTCAGGCTCCTCCGACCGCTCCGCCGCCGCGTCGACGAGGCTGACCAGAAACGGCCAGTAGTCGGCCGCAGGCGGGTGGCCGTGGACGAAGTCCTCCCACGCCAGCAGGACCAGCTCGCCATACATGTCCAGCTGCAGCTGCTCCGCCGCCGCGTTGCCGATGCGCACCGGCCGCGAGCCGCGGTAGCCGGCCATGGCCGGCAGCTCGACCTCGGTCAGCCGCCGCTCGCCCCCCACCCCGTACATGATCTGCAGGTCCTGGGCCGAGCCGGCCGCGCTGCGCTGGATGAAGCGGCGGAAGCCGCCCGACTCGCCGTCATGGCCGATCTCGGCCAGGGACCGCGCCGTGAAGGTCGAGTCCCGGATCCAGCTGAAGCGGTAGTCCCAGTTGCGCAGTCCGCCGATCTCCTCCGGCAGCGAGGTCGTGGGCGCGGCGACGATGGCGCCCGTCGGCGCGTAGTTCAGGCCCTTGAGCACGACCGCGGAGCGGTGGATGGCCGCCGCCTGCGCCCCGGCCGCCCGCCCCCGCGCGGACCAGCGCCGCCACCAGTCGACGGTCTGCTCCAGCAGCTGGTCGGCATCCTCGGGCCGGATGCGCCACGCCTCCAGGTCGTCGAGGTTCTCGGGCGGGAAAAAGCGCATCCGCAGCCGCACCCGGTCTCCGGCCCGGACCGTGAAGTCCGCCGAGAGGTCGTGCGCGCTCTGGCGCCGCATCTCGCGGTCGCACTCGATCAGCAGGCCGCTGCTGCCGCCGACCGCGGTATAGGCGCCGCCGCCGCCGCGCAGCCAGGGCAGGATGTCGCCGTAGTCGAAGCGTGCCGCCAGGTCGAGGCGAAAGGCCACCTCCCCCTTCAGCCCGTCGACCGTGCGGATGAGCAGCCGCAGGGGGTCGTTGCGCCCGCCCTCGCGCATGGCGAAGGCGTCGGTCACGCGCGCCTGCCCCCCGTCCGTGGTGAACACGGTCGATAGCACGAGCGTGCCGTCCAGGTAGGACCGCTCCGATGTGGCGGCCACGCTGGGCGCCAGGGTGCAGTGGCCGCCGCGCCTGGCATCCAGCAGCCGCCCGAAGCAGCTGGGCGAGTCGAAGCGCGGCATGCAGCACCAGTCGATGGAGCCGTCGCGCCCGATCAGGGCGCTGCCGTGGCAATCGCTGATGAAGCCGTAGTCGGCGATGGCGAGCTGCGCGTCGGCCGCGGGACACCCCTCCCTTGATCATTTCGCCACATTGCAGCGTATGCCGCCATGGCCACCCTCACACGCGGGGGCGCCGGCCCGAGGCGCGGATTTGGGGCGCGGCGCGCTCGCGCCGCGCTCACAGCATGGACTGCGGGTCCACGTCGACCGAGAGGCGCTGACACCTCCGCCACACGCGGGGGCGCCGGCCCGGAGCGCGGATTTGGCGGTCGCGCCCAACGGCGCGACCTCACAGCATGGACTGCGGGTCCACGTCGACCGAGAGGCGGGCTTTGCCCTTCACCCGGCCGGCCAGGTCCTGGGCGTGGGCCGCGGCCTCCCGCAGCACCTCCGCGCGGGCGCCGCGCAGGGCCATGTGCCAGCGGTGCTGGCCGCGCAGCAGCGGCAGGGGGGCCTCGCTTGGGCCAAGCACCTCCACGCCCGGCTCGCCATGCAGCCCGCGGGCCACGGCCTGGGCCAGGGTCGCGACGCCCGGACCGTCCGGGCCGGACACCACCAGCCGCACCAGCTGCTGGGCCGGCGGCCAGCCGGCTGCCTGGCGGACAGCCAGCTCCGCCTCGGCGAAGGCGTCGCTGTCCTGGCGGCAGGCGGCCAGGATGGCGGGGTGGTCGGGGTTGTAGGTCTGGATGAGCACCTCGCCGGGGATGTCGCCGCGGCCGGCCCGGCCGGAGACCTGGCAGAGGAGCTGGAAGGTGCGCTCGGCGCTGCGGAAGTCCGGGAGGTTCAGCGCCGTGTCGGCGCTGACGACGCCGACGAGGGTGACGCCGGCGATGTCCCAACCCTTGGCCACCATCTGCGTGCCGATCAGCACGTCGGCCTCGCCGCGGCGGAACTGGCCGTAGATGCGGGCGTGGGCGCCCTTGGTGCCGGTGGTGTCCACGTCCATGCGGAGGACGCGGGCCTCGGGGTAGGCCTCGCGCACGGCGGCCTCGACGCGCTCGGTACCCGAGCCGAAGTAGCGGATGTAGCGCGAGCCGCAGCGCGGGCAGACCTCGGGCGGGCGGCGGGAGTAACCACAATAGTGGCAACGCAGACGCGACTCGGTGGCGTGGTAGCCGAGGGACACGGCGCAGCGCGGGCAGCGGGCCACGTAGCCGCAGCTGCGGCAGAGCACGAACGTGGCGTAGCCGCGGCGGTTGAGGAAGAGCAGCGCCTGCTGGCGGCGGCGGAGGCGGTCGCCGAGGGCCAGATGGAGGTCGCGCGAGAGGACGGAGCGGTTGCCGGCCTCCATCTCAGTGCGCATGTCGACCACGCGGACGGGCGGCAGCGGCCGGCCGAGGACCCGCGCGGGCAGGGCGAGGCGGCGCAGGCGGCCGGACGCGGCGGCCGCTGTGGATTCCAGGGCGGGCGTCGCGCTGCCCAGGACCACGGGGATGCCCAGGGTGGCGGCGCGGTGGAGGGCGACGTCGCGGGCGTGGTAGCGCGGGACGTCCTCCTGCTTGTAGGTGCCCTCATGCTCCTCGTCGAGCACGATGAGGCCGAGGTCGGGCAGGGGCGCGAAGACGGCCGAGCGGGCGCCCACCACGACGCCGACCTGGCCGCGGCGGATGCGCCACCACTCGTCGTGGCGCTCGCCCTCGCCGAGGCCGCTGTGCAGCACGGCCACGCCGTCGCCGAAGCGGTCGCGGAAGCGTGCGGCCGTCTGCGGGGTGAGGGCGATCTCCGGCACCAGGCAGATGGCGCGGCGGCCGGCGGCCAGGGTGGCCGCGATCGCGCGCAGGTACACCTCCGTCTTGCCGCTGCCCGTGACGCCGTGAAGGAGGAAGGCGTCGGGGCGGGGGGCCCGGACGGCGGGCAGGATGGCGGCCAGGGCCTCCGCCTGGGCAGGGGTGGGCAGGGGCGGCACCGGCTCGGGCGGCAGGGCGGCGGCCACGTCGGCGAATGGGTCGCGGCGCACGGCCACGGGGCGGGCCACGGCGAGGCCGTCGGCCAGCAGGGCGCGGATGGCGGCCGGGCCGCAGCCGGCGCGGGCCGCCAGCTCGGCGCGGGTCAGGCCCGGCTCGGCCAGCAGCGCCTGCCAGGCGCGGACCTGCGCCTTGCGGGCGGGCGGCGGGCCGGACGCCGCCGAAGGGGCGGATTGGGCCGCCTCGGCGGGCTCGGCGGGGAAGATGCGCTCCTCCTCCAGGGGCCGCACGCGAGCGTGGCGGAGGTCGGCCGGGATCAGCGCACGCAGGGCCTGTGCGCGCAGGCAGCAATACCGGTCCGCGAGCCAGAGGCCGAGGTCAAGCAGCTCAGGGGTCAGCAGGGGCTCGGGGTCGACCACGGCCACCAGGTCGCGGATCTCGGACGGGGGCAGGTCCGGCTGGTCCACCGCGCCCAGCAGCCATCCCACGACGGTGCGCGGGCCGAAGGGCACCCGCACGCGCTGGCCGCGCTGGAGGCGGCCGGCGAGGGCCGGCGGAACGCGGTAGTGGAATGGGCGGTCGGTACCGGCGGCCGCCACGTCGACGGCCACGGCGCAGTACGAGTCCATGGCGGGCAGAGTTCGCCGCGGCCGGAGGCGAAGCCTTGGCGGCGGTCATCCGCCGCCTGCGTCACTTCGGCCCGCTGAGGCTGATGTCGCAGATCCGGGCCACGCCGCGGGCGTCCCCTTGGAGGACGCGGTGGATGGCCTCGTCGGCGTCGCGGGCAACGATCCGGGCCGCGGCGGGGGGTGTTCTCCGTCGCCCTGGCGCATGGCCACGGCGGCGCCCTACTCGATCCACTCCACCGAGAGCGCGCCGGCGATGCGGGCGCCGGAACCGGGCAGGAAGGCGCCATGGAAGAGCTCCATGCGCCACAGGCCGATGAGGAGCCGCGGGTCGGCCAGGGCGGGGTTGCGCGTCATCGCGGCCCACCTCCCTGCGGCGCATACACGAGCACCACCACGCCGCTCCGGAACCGCTGCACGTCAAGCAGCCTGAGCTGCGGGGCGTCTTCGACGCCCTCGAACAGGCGCTGCCCCCTGCCGACGGCGACCGGTGCCACCTCCAGGTGGATCTCGTCCAGAAGGCCGTGCGCCAGCAGCAGCCGGTCCAGCGGGCCCGTGCCGTACTTCAGGAGGATTCCGTCGCCGGGCGCGGCCTTCAGCGCGGCCACCCGGTCTGCCACGTCGCCATCGATCAGGGTGGCGTTCCAGGCCACCTCGCGGAGCGAGGTGGACACAACATACTTCGGAATCTCGTTCATCCGGTCGGCGAAGGCGCCGGTCATCCGCGGGTAGCTGTGCGAGAAGCCCTCGTACGTCAGGCGTCCCAGCGGCAGCGCGCCGGCGGACTCGAGCAGGCGGCTCTGGTACCGCACGTGGTCCGCGTCCAGATACGGCGGCCCCCAGACGTGCGGGCTGCCGATTTCGCCGCCGAGGGAGACCATCGTCGATTCGACCAGCTTTCGCATGACCCTACGCCCCCAAGAACTCGACCGGCTTCGGCGCCAGGACCTCGCTGGCGGGGCCGTGGTTCTGCCCGGGCAGGGTCGCGTGGAGCGCCTCGGATCGCGGCCTCCATCTGAGGAGTCACGAAGTCGTTGAACTCGGGGGCGACGTTGCGTCAGTCGAGCGACCCCGGCGTGGGACCCTCGAACAGACCATCCGGCGTCACGAACCCGAAGGCGAAGACGTGTCGCACCGCTCAAGCCCTCCTCGGGCTCATGCGAACGCCGACAGGGCTTCCGCCAGCCGCCCCAGGGTTTGCCCGAGGCCCTCCAGCGCCCCGTACCGCCGCACGGCCTCGTCGCGGCCCGCCGCCGACGCGAACCGCATGCGCACGGTGACCTCGGTTCGTACCCCCACCGGCGTGAAGGACACCTCGTGACGGAACTCAGGCGGCACCGCGAGGTGGTCGTACACCAGCCGCTCCGGGCGGGCGACCTCGACGTAGCGCACGTCGTTCGGGAACTCCGTCCCGTCCGGACCACGCATCACGAACCGCCAGGCGCCGCCGGGCCGCACGTCCATCGCGTGGATGGTGGTGGCGAAGCCCTGCGGCCCCCACCAGCGGGCCACGTGCCCGGGCTCCGTCCACATGCGGAAGACCAGGTCGCGCGGCGCCGCGAACACCCGTGTCCTCACGCTCTCGGCGCCGCCGGCGAGCAGTTCGTCCACCCGGTCCAGGCTCTCGGCGATCCCCTGCTCCATGCCCGCCCCGGCTGCGCCCTCGCGCTCGGCCATCGAGGCGAACCGCACCACGATGGTCACCTCGGTCCGCCCGCCCGCCTCGCGAAAGGCGACCTCGTTCAGGGCCTCGTGCCCCTCGAACCGCTGCGTGTACACAAGGCGCCGCGCCGGCACCACCTCGCGGAACTCCCCGTCGAAGGCGAACTCCTGGCCCTCGGCGTCGCGCTGCACGATGCGCCAGGTGCCGCCGGAACGCGCCTCCAACCCCTCGACGCGGGTGGTCAGGCGGCGCGGCCCCCACCACCGCGCGATGGCGGCGGGATCCGTCCAGGCCGCGAACACGGCCTGGGCAGGGGCGTCCAGAACCCGGGTGGCGACCAGAACGCACGCCACATCCTCGATTCCCGCGAGCAGGGCCGTCAGGCGCTCCAGGCTCTGCGACCACCCGATGCTCTGCCCGGAGAGGTACGGCGCCGCGTCGCCCGTCTCCGAGGTCACGCGGGCATGCACCGTCAGCAGCGTGCGCCCGCCGGCCTCATCGAAGGTGATGGTGTTGAGCACCTCGAACAGGGGCCGGCCCGCCGCATCCAGCGCCGCGCTGCTGAAGACCAGCCGCTCCGGCGCCGCGACCTCGCGGAAGGTGCCCGTCATCGGGTAGACCGTGCCGTCGGGGCCGCGCATGTCGATGCGGATGGCACCCCCCCGGCCGCACGTCGACCTCGCAGGCGGGGTTGCTGAACCCGTGCGGGCCCCACCACGCCGCCAGGCGCGCCGGCTCCGTCCAGGCCCTCCACACCAGCTCGCGCGGGGCCGCGAACACGCGGGTCAGCACGACATCACGGTTCTGCGCCTCCGTCGCCATCGGTCCGCTCCTCCTTCTTGGCCTCCGCCTGCACCTCGCGCAGGTACGCGTCGAGGCGGTCGAAGCTCTCGGTCCAGAACTGCCGGTACCGATCGATCCACTGGGCCACGTCGCGGAGGGGACCGGCCTCCAGGCGGCAGGGGCGCCACTGGGCGTGCCGGCCGCGGGTGATGAGGCCCGCCCGCTCCAGCACCTTCAGGTGCTTGGAGATGGCCGGCAGGCTCATCGCGAACGGCTCCGCCAGCTCGGTGACGGTGGCCTCCCCCGCCGCCAGCCGGGCCAGGATCGCGCGCCGCGTCGGGTCGGCCAGGGCCGCGAATACCGTGCTGAGCTCGTCTTGTTCCATACGGCCCTCAACCACTAGGTTAATTAACCGATGAGGTAAATATAGCGGGCGGCCGGAGGTCTGTCAAGCAAGGTGGCTGACGGCGCCGTAGAGGCCGTAGAGGGCCCAGAGGCAGGCGGCGGCCGCGACGAGGAGGTCCGTGATGCGCACGCGCCGGCGCGTGCGCACAAAGAACGGGTATGCGGCGAAGACCGGCAGCTGGGCGGCGTAGAGGGCGATCAGGGAAGGGGCAAGGGTCAGGCGGTAGAAGGCATGCGGGCCAAGCAGGCTCAGGGCGTCGCCGGCCACGAACAGCCCACCGATCAGGGCGCCGGCGCGGGGGCGCGGCAGCCCCAGGGTGTGGCCGGCCAGACGGACCAGGGCCACGTACTCCGCGACGATCAGGCCCGCGATGCTGACCAGGGTCAGCAGGCCGAGGCCGGTGGCCGCTGCCGCGGGCAGGCCCAGCTGGCGGGCCAGGCTGACGCCCGGCAGGCCGGTCGCCGGTGCCCGGGCCACCACCGGGCTCACCAGAAGGGTCAGGGCGAGGACGAGGGCGGCGGCGCCGGCCAGGATCCGCGGCATGGCGCGCGCGGACACCTCGCCGCCGAGAAAGACGGCCAGGCTGAGGCAGATGAAGAGGAAGGCCACCTGGGCCCCGCCCGCCAGCTGGGCGGCCGGGGCGGCCACCGGCGGCGCGGCGTGCCAGCCCGCGCGGAGCAGCCCCAAGACGCCGAGCGTCCCCACGGCCGCCACCTGGACGACCGCGGAGACGGCCAGCCCCTGCAGCACCCCGCGCTCGGCCAGGACGATGGCCAGGCTCATCGCGACGGGCAGCCCGACCTCCAGGGCGGCGAGCGCGCCGGGCGGCAGGGGCAGGAGCGCGGGCAGCAGGTAGTAGACGATGTACGTGATCGTATAGGGCAGGTAGAGGAGGTAGCTGAGGGTCCAGAGGATGGCCTGCAGGCGGCCGAGACGCGGCCCGCCGGCCGCTTCGGCGAAGGCCGCCAGCCCGCCGGCGCTGGCCACCCGCCCCGCGTAGCGGCACCAGATGAGCAGGGGCGGCGCCAGCACGAGGCCGCCGACCAGGGTTGCGAGCGGCAGGTCCGTGGGCGCGACGCCGATGTAGCTGGGCAGGTAGAGGCACGCGATGGCCAGCGGCCCGCCCGTCGCGGCGACGGCGAACCCCGCGGCCAGCCAGCCGGGGCGCTTCAGCCTAGCCCCACCCGGAGCTCTTGGTCGTGCTCGTGGTCGTGGTCGTGGCGCTATGCGTGGCCTGGCCGCCGGAGGCGTGCATGGGCGGCGGGCCACCGCACGCGGCCAGCAGGAGCCCCATCGCCATGAGCGCAGCCGCAACCAGGATCCGCAGCCGTCCCACCGCGCCACCGCCTGTCCGGAGCTGGATCGTACCACCCTCAGTATACTTGTCCGGCCGCGGCCGGTCGGCCATCATGAAGCGCGTGGACGACCTGGCCTTGCCCACGCCCCGCCACGCGGCCCTGCTGGCCGCCCTCGGCGATCTGTTCGCCGCCGACCCCGACGTCAGCGCCATCCTGCTGGGCGGCTCGCTGGCGCGCGGGCGGGGCGGGCCGGCCTCGGACGTCGACCTGCTGCTGCTGGTGCCGGCGGCTCGGCTTTCCGCGTTCGCCGCCCGCGCGCGCGACTATGCCGCAGTGGGCGCCACGGAGGTCGAGCCGGAGCCCGACGGCGTCACCCTGGACTTTGGCGGCCTGCCGGCGCACGTCTGGTGGACGGATGGCGAGGTCGCGCCCCGCGCGTCCGGTCCGGTCCTGGACGACCCGTTCGAGCTGGAGGTCGCGGCGCTCTACGTCAACGCGCGGCCCCTGCTGGACCGCGACGGTCTGCGCGGGCGCCTCGGCGCCCGCTACCTGCCCTTTTACGACGACGCGCTGCGCGGGCAACGGCTCAGCCGGCTGGCCGCCGAGTTCGCCACCCACTGCGCCGCCGTGGAGGCCCTCGCCGAGCGCGGCCTGGGCTTCGCCGCCATCGACCGCCTGCTGACGGCTTTCCGGGCCTTCGTGCTCGGCCTCTTCCTGGCCAACCGGCGCTACCCGCTGGACCTGATGAAGCACCTGGAGGAGCAGGTCGGCGACGGCCTGGGCCGTCCCGACCTGCTACCCGCCATGCGCGGCGCGCTCTCCCTCCGCGCCCTCCACCCGGCGGCCCTGACCGAGCGCGCGCACCGGCTTTGCCGCCTCTGGCGCGACGAGGTGAGCGGGGCGCCCTGATCCACGCCCTTCAGCATTTCTACATGTTCGCCGCCGCCGCGCTGCTGATCCCGATGGGCGTCCTCGCCCTGCAGTCGCCGGTGCTCCCGCGGGTGCTCGCGGCCGTGGCCGTGGCGTAAGCCATCGCCTCGACCGCCGCCGGGCTGCTCCTCTTCGCCCGCCCGGTGGTGGACGGCAGCCTCGCCCTCCTGATCATGCAGCGCCTCGCCGTCAAAGGCGGCGTCGGCGTAGGGCCCTTCCATGGCGTCTAGCCGCGCCCCCGCGACGCTCCCGCCCCGAGCAGCAGCATGCGCATGGCCTCCTCCGGCGACAGGCGCGTACGCACCAGCCGCGCGGGATCGACCATGACGATGAAGCCGCCGGTCGGCGGCGACATCGGCACGAACACCGAGGCGCGGGGCGGGTCGGCGATGGCCAACTCCGACACCAGAAACCCCAGGGTCTGCGCCTCGTTCCCCGCCGGGTAGGGCACGAGCACCACAGTCTGAAAGCCCCCGGCCCGGCGGTCGAAGACGGTCGTCACCAGGGACTTGCTGGCGTCGTAGATCGTCTTCAGCACAGGCGTGCGCTGAAACGCCAGGTCGACCCACCCGACGAGGTGCCGGCCCAGGAAGTTGCTCACCACGGCTCCGGTCAGCGTGACGATGACCAGCGTCGCCACCAACCCGGCCCCCACGATGTGGTAGCCGGTCACATCCACCACCACCGGCGCCAGCAGGCCATCCAGGAAGACGAACAGGCGGTAGCCCACGTACAGGGTGATGCCGATGGGCAGCAGCGTCAGGACGCCGGCCACGAAGTATCTGCGCAGCAGCACGGACCCCGTCACCTCCCCAAACGCGCGGGCCCCTGCGAACTACTTGGTAAGCGCGGGTCGCCCCGCGCGCACACGGGTTCAATGGTAAGCGCGGGTCGTCCCGCGCGAATACGGCTCCAACGGTTGGATCCGGGCAAAGTGGAGGTGGGCGTGGTGGTGCACCTGACGCCGATCGTCGCGCTCGCGGGTGGGGTGCTGATTCTGATCTTCCCGCGGCTGCTGAACTATATCGTCGCGATCTACCTGATCGTGGCCGGCCTGGCCGGGCTGGGGATCATTCACTGACCCCGCCGCAGCATGACCACACGATCCAGGATGCGGTGGGCCAGCTCGCGCTTCGGCATGGGGCCGAGCGCCTCCCGCAGGCCGCCGGCGCCGACCACGACCACCGCGTTGTCGTCGGCGCCAAAGCCCAGCCCCGGCCGCCGCACGTCGTTGTACACGACGAGGTCCGCACCCTTGGCCGCGCGCTTGCGCTCCGCCTCCTCCGGCCCCGCCCCCGCCTCCGCCGCGAAGCCCACGAGCACCCGCCGGCCCTTGCGCTCGCCCATGGCGGCCAGGATGTCCGGGTTGCGCACCAGGTGCAGCTCCAGCCCGTCCTGCGCGCCCTTCTTGATCTTCTCGGGTGCCGCCGCCGCCGGCCGGAAGTCGGAGACGGCCGCCGCGCAGATGGCGACCTCGCATGCCTCGTACGCCACGAGCGCCGCTTCCGCCATCTCCACCGCGGTGCGCACGCGCACCACACGCACCCCGGGCGGGTCAGCCATCGCCACCGGCCCCGCCACCAGGGTCACCTCAGCCCCCCGCTCCCGCGCCGCCTCGGCCAGGGACCAGCCCGTCTTGCCGCTGCTGGGGTTGCTGATGAAGCGGACGGGGTCGATGGGTTCCTGGGTGGGACCGGCCGTGATGACCACGCCCACGCCCGCCAGGTCCCGGGGCGCCGGCGGCGGCAGCCCCGGACGCGGCGCCCGCCCCTCGGCCACCAGCGCCTGCAGCCGCTCCACGATGGCCGGCGGCTCGGGCATGCGGCCCCAGCCGGACACGCCCTCCGCCAGGTGGCCGTACTCGGCCGGCAGGACGGCGTACCCCATGCCCTCCAGGGCCGCCAGGCTCGCCCGCACGGCCGGATGCGCGTACATCAGGCGGTTCATGGCCGGGACCAGCAGGGCCGGACCGGCGAAGGCCAGCAGCACGGTGCTGAGGTAGTCGTCGGCGATGCCGTGGGCCAGCTTGCCGAGGATGTCGGCCGTGGCCGGCGCCACCACGGCCACGCTCCCCCACTCGGCGAGCCAGATGTGCTCGACCGCGCTCTGCGCCGGCGTCGCGAAGAGGTCGGTGGCCACGGGGTTGCCGCTGATGGATTGAAAGGTGAGGGCGCTGACGAAGCGCGTGGCGCTCTCCGTCATGACGACGCGGACCTCCGCCCCCGCCTTGCGCAGGCGGCTGCAGAGGTCCACGGACTTGTAGCAGGCGATGCCGCCGGTGACACCGAGCAGGACCCGCGATCCGGCCAGCACGGCCGCCGCCCCTTACCGGTCCGGGTCTGCCACGGCCGGCCGCCGCAGGGGATCCACGCCGCCGTCCTCGTCGGGCTCAAAGCGCAGGACCCCGGCCGCCAGCTCCTGCAGGGCGACCGTGACCGGCTTGTCGGAGGGCGTGTCCACCTTCTTGCGCGCCCCGGCCAGCAGCTGCCGCGCGCGCCGCGCGGAGACGATCACCATGGAATACTTGCTGTCGACCTTGTCGATCAGGCTGTCGATCGCGGGCTCCACGAACCGAAGACCTCCCTTGACTCCACGCACGCAGTGGCGCGGGCCGGCCCCGCGCGCTCTTTATGCGAGCATATCAGTCTTCGATGTCCTCCGGGCGCCCGCCGTCATGGGCCTGCTGGCCCCCGAGGCGGTGGGCGACCGTCTCGGGCTGCACGGCCGAGAGGATCACGTGGTCGGAATCCGTGAAGATCACCGCGCGCGTGCGCCGCCCGTAGGTGGCGTCGATCAGCATGCCCTGGTCGCGGGCCTCGCCGATCATCCGCTTGATGGGCGCCGACTCCGGGCTGACGATGGCCACGATGCGGTTGGCGGAGACGATGTTCCCGAAGCCGATGTTGACAAGGCGGATGTCCACCGCGCCATTACCCCCGCGCCTACTCCAGATTCTGAACCTGCTCGCGCAGCTTCTCCACGAGACCCTTGCCGGCCACGACCGCGGCCGCGATCGCCGCGTCCTGGGCCTTGCTGCCGATGGTGTTCAGCTCGCGGTTGCACTCCTGGATGATGAAGTCGCAGCGCCGGCCAACCTCGCCGCCGGCGGCGAGCGCCGCCCGCAACTGTCCCAGGTGGCTGCCCAGCCGCACGAGCTCCTCGTCGATCGCCGAGCGCTCGGTCAGGACCGCAACCTCCTGCGCCAGCCGCGCCGGGTCGACCTCGCCCGGCCGCAGCCACTCATCCAGGCGCCGCCGCAGCCGCTCCGCGAACTCGGCCCGCGCGGCCGGCTCGCGCGCGGCGATGGCCCCTGCCGTATCCGTCAGCTCGACCAGCTTGCCAAGGAGGTCTTCGGCCAGGGCCGCCCCCTCGGCCGCCCTCATCGCCAGCAGCCCCGCCAGGGCCAGGCGCGCCGCCGCCTCGATATCGGGCCAGTCCCGCTGAAAATCGGCCGTCGCCTGCGCCCCGCCGAGGACACCCGGCAGCCCGGCGACGAAGCCGGCGTCGGGCGACCAATCCCGCGTGCCCAGTGCGTCTGCCAGTTCTTTCAAGCTCCTATGATACGCGCGCGCCAGATCGGTGTCAACGCGGATCGCCACCTCGGGCGTTGCGCTCGCCTCTGAGGCGAACAGCACCTCCACGCGCCCTCGCTTGACCTCGGACAGGACCAGGCGCCTCAGCGCGTCCTCCGCCTCGGCGTACTCGCGCGGCAGGCGGCAGACCACCTCCGCGAAGCGGTGGTTGACGCTCTTCATCTCGATCCGGAACCGCCCGGCCTCGCCCCGCCCGAACCCGGTCATGCTGGAGACCGTGCCGCCACCCCCGGCGGGCATGTTCGCCTACTCGGCGCGCTGCGCCTCCTTCAGGTCGCTTGCCTTGCGCATGCGGGTCATATACCCGCCGATACGCCCGGCCTCGGCCGCGGAAAGGTTGCCCCATCCCACCCGCACGGCCTTCTCCAGCAGCCCGAGCTCGCGCGCGGCCTCCAGCTTCAGGGGCAGCAGCGTATCGGCCAGCTTGGGCGCCGCCCGGCGCCGCCGTCCGCGGCTCCCCTGCCGGATCCCGTCTGTGCCAGACATCGCCAGCGATCACCCCGCGCTAGCATTCCCCAACAAAGCAATCCACTGTGGCCGTGCGCGCCTGGAGCCAAGGATGGCGGCAAGTCTGCGTGATGCGGTCCGCGCGGTGACAGAGGCTCGTGCTGCGCCGCGTACGAACATAGCGCGTTCACGGGGCAGACGGCGCAGCGCGGCGCCCGCGGGCGGCAGATGTCCTTGCCCAGGGCCACCAGCAGCGCGTGGAACTCGCCCAGCACCTCGCCGGGCATCGCGCCGACGACCTCCGCGCGCACGCCCTCGTACGTGGTGGCGGCGACGGCGCCCGTGCGCCCCAGCACGCGCCGCGCGTACGCGTCCGCGACGAAGGTGGCATGGTCGGCGGCATAGTTGAGGATGGCATCCGCCGTCTCGGGCCCCACGCCGTGGACGCCCAGCAGGCGCGCGCGGGCCTCGCCCAGCGGCATGGCGGCCAGGCCCGCCGGCCCGCCCAGCGCGAGCACGGCCTCGGCCACGGCCCGCAGCTTTCGGGCCTTGGCGTTGAAGTAGCCGGTCGGGCGGATGAGCGGGGCGACGGCCTCCGGCGGGCGCGCGGCCAGGGCGGCGAGATCCAGAAGCCCGGCTTCACGCAGGGTGGCGATGGCGCGCTCCACGTTGCGCCAGGACACGGCCTGCGTCAGGACGGCGCCGATGACGACTTCCTCGGCCGTCTCGGCCGGCCACCAGCCCTGCGGGCCGAGGGCGGCCAGCAGGGCTTCATAGAGGGCGAGGAGCACGGGCATCCCCCCGTGGGACATGGTAGCCCGTGCGCGGGGTCAGCGGGCCACGCGGCCGGAGGCGCTGGCGGGGACGGTGGCCGGTCGGGCGGGGTGCCCAGGGTCCCGCGGGCGCCGACCCTGGCCATCTGGATCGTGCGCATACCGGCGGGCGCGTGAGCGTCCGCCCGGCGGGGGCGCCGCTGCGGGTTCTCGCCAACCGCGACGCCCTGGTCCAGGTGCTGGTGAACCTCCTCGGCAACGCCCGCAAGCACAGCCCCGAGGGCCAGGAGATCAGTGTCGAGGCGGCCGTGGACCCCGCCAGCGGGCAGGCGGTGCTGCGCATCGTCAACACGGGCGCCGAGATCCCGGCGGAGGACCTGCCCCGGATCTTCGAGCGCTTTTACCGCGCCGAGAAGTCGCGCAGCCGCGCCACCTGCGGCGTGGGCGTCGGCCTTGCCATCGCCAAGAACCTGGTCGAGGCCGGCGGGGGGCGGATCAGCGGCGGCAGCGGCGGCGGCCGCACCGAGTTCCGGGTCGTGCTGCCGGTGGCTTGAAGGCCGGCTGGACGGCCCAGGCACCGTCCTGTGCGCGCGGACTGCGTCACGCAGACTTGCCGCCCTCCATGGCTCCAGCGCGCGCTCCAAATGATCGTGCGCGGGGCGACCAGCGCCCTTGAAGCGTCCCGGCTCGGCCCGGGAACCATCGGTCAGCTGGGGCAGGCGTGCGCGCCAAAAGATCGGACGTGTGCGGCCCACTGGCCAAATGGCCTGGATCCGCGCGCGCACCAAAAGATCGCCTGCGCTACCATGTTTCGCATGAGCCCTTCGGCGCAGGCGTGTGGCCTTGTCGCGGCCTATCCCGGGAGCGGGCCTGTCCTGCGCGGGGTCGACCTCGCCGCCGGCCGCGGCATGCTGGTGCTGCTCGGGCCCACCGGCGCCGGCAAGACCACCCTGCTGCGCGTGCTGGCGGGGCAGCTTCCGCCGCAGGCCGGGGAGGTGGCCGTCGGCGGGGCCGACGCGGCGGCGGCGCCCCTGCTGGTGCGGGAGCGCATCGGGTACGTGCCGCAGGAGATCGGGCTGCCGCACGAGCTGACGCTGTTGGAGTACCTCTCAGAGCTGCTGGCCATCGACGGGGTGCCGCGAGCGGCGCGGGGCGACCGCGCGCGGGCGGCGGCGGGGCGGGTCCACCTGCGGGCCGACCTCCACCGGCGGATGCGCCGCTTCTCGGGCGGCATGCGGCGGCGGGCCCTGATCGCGCAGGCGCTGCTGCGGCAGCCAGAGGTCTGGCTGCTGGACGAGCCGACGTCGGGCCTCGACCCCGTGGAGCGCCTGACGGTGCTGGCGCTACTGCGGGAGCTGGCGGAGGAGGCCTGCGTCATCGCGGCCACCCACTTCAGCAGCGACGCGGCGGGTCTGCCGGGACACGTGGCCGTGCTGGACGAGGGCCACGTGGTGTGGGCCGGTGCGACAGGGGCATTTCTCGCCGCAGCCGCCGGCCATGTGTGGGAGGTGGATGGGGCGGCGCCCGTCGGGCCGGCGTGGCTGGCGCAGCCGGCGAGCCAGCCGGGCCGTGTGCGGGTCGTGGGCGCGGGGGATGCCCTGCCGCCGGGGTGCGCGGGTCGGCCGGCCGAGCCGACCGCGGACGATGCCTACTTTGCGACGCTGCTGCGGGCCCGCATGGCCGCGGCCGGGGGCGGGGCCGAGGCCCGGGAGGCGCCGGCGCGGGCGGCCACCCGTGCGGCCCGGCGCAGCGGACTGCCGCGGGCGGCGGGGGGCGGGACACCGTGAGCGCGACGGCGCCGCCGCTGACCGCGGAGGGCCTGACCCAGCGCCTGCGGGGGCGCACCGTGCTGCGGGGGTGCACCTTCGCCCTGACGGGCGGGACCACGGCCCTGCTCGGCCCGGACGGCGCGGGGAAGACCGTGCTCCTGCGTACGCTGGCGGGCATCACGCCACCCGTGGCCGGCCGGGTGTGGCTGAACGGCGGGGAGGCGGCGCGGCCGTCCCACCTGCTGCGCGAGGTGGCGTACGTACCGCAGTTCCCGGGCGTGCACCCGCGCCGCAGCGTGCGCGGCCACCAGGAGCGGACAGCGCGCTGGCACCGGGTCGCGGGGCCGCGCGGCGCGGCGGAGGAGGCGGCCGAGCGGATGGGTCTGGCCCGCTGGCTGCACGTGGCCGCCGGCCACCTCGGCCCGGTCCAGCGGCACCGCCTCGCGCTCGCCGAGGCGTGGGTGCGCCGCCCGCGCGTCGTCCTCTTGGACGAGCCGACGGCCGACCTCGACCCCGAGGAGCGGGCCGCGTTCTGGGGCGAGCTCGCGGCCCTGCCGGCGGAGGCCGCGGTGGTCACCACGCATCTCTTCGACGAGGTGGCTGCCCACTGCCGCTCGGCCCTGGTGCTGCAGGGCGGCCGCGTCCGCTTCTGCGGCGCCGTGGCCGACCTCGCCGCGGCGGCGGATGGCTGCGCCTTTCTGCTGCCGTCGGGGACAGCCTGCCCACCCGGCGGCCTGGTCGTTGGCACCGTGCCCGGCGGGGTCGAGGTGCTGGCATCCGTGCCCCTGGCCGCCCCGCTGCGCGCGCCCGGGCCGCTGGACGGCTACCTCCGCGTTCTCGGCGTCACGGCGGCGGCGGCGGGTGGGGTGCCCTCGCCGGCCCCCGCGGAGGTGGCCGCGGCCGGCGGCGCGGGTGATCGCGGCGTGACCGCCGGCACCCGCAACGGCGCGATCGTGGCGGAGGGGCACGAAACTCCCGCCCGTGCCGCGGCGCCCGCCGTTGGCGACGACGATGCCCGCCAGCCCGCTCTGAGCCCGGCTCCGGGCGCCGCTCCGAGTCCGGCTCCGAGCCCCGCCCCGAGTCCGGCTCCGAGTCCGGGTCCGAGCCCCGCCCCGAGCCCGGCTCCGAGCCCCGCTCCGAGTCCCGCCCCGAGCCCAGCTCCGAGCCCGGCTCCGAGCCCCGCCCCGAGCCCCGCCCCGAGCCCCGCCCCGAGCCCCGCCCCGAGCCCTGCCCCGAGTCCCGCCCCG
>DAHVAF010000147.1 GCA_027314765.1 Clostridia bacterium
GAGGTCAGCGTGGCGGCGGGCGCGGCGGAGGTGGCCGCGGCCCTGCGATCTCGCGCCATCGCCGACCCGGATGCCAGCGTGCACTACAACGTTCGCACCTTGGTGGAGACGCCCGTGCGGACGAGCTTTCTGCCGTTCTCGCGGCCTCAGCTCGGCGCCGAAGAGGAGGAGGAGGTGATCGCCACCCTCCGTTCGGGCTGGCTGACGGCGGGCCCGCGCACCCAGCGCTTCGAGCACCTGATCGCACAATACGTGGGAGCCCGCCACGCGGTCGCGGTCAGCTCCTGCACCGCGGCGTTGCACCTGGCCCTGATCGCTGCCGGTGTCGGTCCGGGTGACGAGGTGATCACGAGCCCCATTACCTGGCCGGCGACCGCCAACGTGATCGTCCACTGCGGCGCGAGCCCCGTGTTCGCCGACGTCGAGCCCGACACGCTCAATCTCGACCCGGCCCGTGTCGCGGAGACGATCACCCCGCGCACCAAGGTGATCATCCCCGTCCACATGGCCGGGCAGCCCTGCGATATGGGCCCGATCCTCGCCCTGGCCAGAAAGCGCGGCATCCGCGTGATCGAGGACGCGGCCCACGCGCTGGGCGCCAGTTACCGCGGCCAGCGCATCGGCACGATCTCCGACATGACCTGCTTCAGCTTTTACCCGACCAAGAACGTGACCACGATTGAGGGCGGTGTAGTCACGACCGACAACGACGACTGGGCGGAGGCCATTCGCACATACAGCCTCCACGGGATGAGCCAGGGCGCCTGGAAGCGGTACACAGCCGAGGCCGGCTTCGAGCACGAGGTCCTGGTGCCGGGCTACAAGTACAACTTCACGGACATCCAGGCCGCGCTGGGCTTACACCAGATCGGCCGACTCGACGGCTTCATCGCCGTGCGACGCCGGCAGGCGGATTACTACGACGCGGCCCTGGCTGACCTGTCGGAGGTCGTGCGTCCTGTGCGCCGTGCGTACGCGGAGCATGCGCACCACCTGTACATCATCCAGTTGGAGCTGGAACGCCTTGGCTGCACTCGGGCCGAGTTCGCCGAGGCGATGAAGCGCGAGGGCATCGGCACCGGCGTCCACTTCCGCGCCCTGCACGTCCAGCACTACTACCGTGAGCGCCTGGAGTTGCGACCCGAAGACCTGCCCCAGGCTGCTCGCGTCTCCGAACGCGTGCTTTCGCTGCCGCTCTATCCGCTCCTGACCGAACGCGACCAGAGCGACACCGTGTTCGCCCTCAGGAAGCTGGTACGCAGCTTCGCCCGCCAGCGGGCCCTGGTGCGCGTCTGATGCGGGCCACGGAGGGTCAGCTCCGCCCGCGTGGCGACTCCGTGACCAGGCGTACAGCCAGCGCCTCGACCGACACGCCCCGCCTGACCTTGCTGGACTGTTCATTGCGGGAGGGTGCCTACCTTCGGCCGTTCACTCCCCAAGAGACGGCGCAAGTCACCGCTCAACTGGTCGGCCTCGGCATCAGCATGATTGAAATTGGCCACGGCGTCGGCATCGGTGCGGGACCCGAGCACGGCGCGGCCCCCTTCGACGCGGAAGCGTACCTCGATGCCGTCTCGGCGGCCGCGCCCCACGCGCGCGTCGGAATGTTCTATATCCCGGGGATCGGGGCCGCCAGGCTGCTGGAACGCGCGGCACGGCACGGCCTGAACTTCGTCCGCATCGGGACCAACGTCTCTGACACGCGGTCCGGAGAACGGGTCGTTCGCCAAGCCAAGGATCTTGGGCTCCATGTCTCGTTCAACTTCATGAAGTCATACCTGTGCACCCCGGTTGAGCTCGCGCGGCTCGGGCAGGCGGCTGCGTCATGGGGGGCAGATGCGGTTAGCGTGGTGGACTCGGCCGGATGCATGCTGCCGAACAACGTGGCGGAGTATGTGACGCAGGTCGTCAACCTGACCGGCGTGCCAGTCGGCTTCCACGGGCACAACAATCTGCAGCTTGCCGTTGCCAATAGTCTGGCGGCGATCGAATCAGGTGCCACGATCATCGATGGCACCATAAGGGGAGCCGGCCGCGGGGGCGGGAACACGCCGACCGAAATCCTGGTCGCCGCATTGTCGATGCGGGGAGTCGCCACCGGCCTGGATCCCGTGGCTGTGCTCCGCGTGGCGGACCGGGTGAGTCAGGCGCTCTGGCCTGCTGCCGCATGGGGCGCGGGTACCAGCGTTGTGACCGCCCTCAACCGCTTTCACTCCTCGCATCTGCCGCTGGTGGAGATCATGGCGACTTTCTGCGGCGTGGACCTTTGGCAGCTCATTGCCGAGGTGGGCGCCACCGGAGCCGAGGAGCCGAGCAGGGAGCTGGTCAGGGCCCGCGCAGCCGGCCTCTCGGGTCGCCGCGAGCAGTGAGCGATCTCGCAGGCAAGCGCATCCTGATCGTCGGTGCAGGCATCTGGCAGGTGCCGCTGATCCGTCGCGCTCGCGCGCTGGGCCTGTTCGTGATCGCAACCGACCGAGATCCGGACGCACCGGGGTTTCGCGACGCCGGAGCGTCGGTCGTCGTAGACGTTACCGACGGGCCCAGGACACTCGCTGCCGCGCGGGAGTGGCAGGTCCAGGCAGTGGCCACGGATCAGTCCGACGCCGCGGTGCCAACAGCCGCCTTTGTGGCAGACCGGCTCGGACTGCCGGGCATTGGAAGAGATGTCGCCCATGCGGCCACGAACAAGTGGGCCATGCGCGAGAGGTGTCGCCTGGCCGGTTTGGATCTGCCGCGCTATCGTCGCGCCCTGACCCTCGGCGAAGCCCGCGACGCCCTCCTGGATGTCGGACTGCCTGCGGTGGTTAAGCCCGCTGACTCCCAATCCAGCCGCGGTGTGCGCATCGTCGAGGGCGAGAATGCCCTTGAGCCTGCCTTCCTGGCTGCCATGAGCCATAGCCGGGGCAGGGAGGTGTTGGTGGAAGAGCTGATGCGGGGCGAGGAGTGTTCGGTGGAAGGCGTCGTCGACGGCAACGGGCCGAGAGCGCTGACACTGAGCCGCAAGTGGAAGAGCGCCCCGCCGCACCGGTTTGATACGCGGCTCATATACCCGGGCGATTTCCCCAGCCATATCCGTCGAAGCGCCTTCGAGTGCAGCGAGTCCGTCATCCGTGCCCTCGGCGTGCCGTTCGGCGTGACCCACACAGAGATCATGATCGGCCCGGACGGTCGCTGCCGGCTGATCGAGGCGGCTGCGCGGGGATGTGGGTCGCGTGTCGCCTCGGATCTCCTGCCCATCCTCGTCGGGATCGATGTCAGCGAAATGTTGATCCGGCTGGCGTTCGGCGAGACGCCGCAGGCCGAGCCCGTCGAGTGTGCGGAGATGTGCTTGTTGCAGTTCCTGTACCTGCCCCCCGGTACGGTCCGTGAAATCCATGGTCTGGGGGGGGCACGTCAAGTTCCGGGTGTGATCGACGTTGCATTCACGGTGGACGTGGGCCGTCAGATCGGGTCGATCACGGACGGGCGATCTCGACCGGGCTACCTGCTGGCCCACGCCCGATCGCAACGCGAGCTTGACGTCGTCGCCAGCCGGGCCCTTGAGGCGTTGCTCGTACACGTGGAAGATCCGTCGGGCCGGCTTATGGCGGTGGGAGGGGCCCAGCTTGTGGCGTGGAGCGAAGCTGTCGGACCCGGACAAGGAAGCGATCGTAGCCCGCTACCGGACCCGATGGCACAAGTATGGAGTCGATGTTCGCACGCTCAACTCGGGTGACGGACATAAGCAGGCTGCCCGGCACCGCATCCATGCCGAGATCGGCAATCTTGACGGTACATCCGTGCTGGATGTGGGCTGCGGCCTTGGCACCTACTACGAATTCCTCAAGGCGAGCGGTGTTCGGACCCGCTACACGGGCTACGATCTCGTTCCGGAATTCATCGCGGCGAATCGGGAGCGGTTTCCCGAGGCGCGCTTTCTGGTCCGCGACATCCTTGAGGACGGGTTCGACTGCGCTGCTGTCGACTTTGTGTCGATGTCACAGGTCTTCAACAACCGGTATCTGTATTCGGACAATCTCGAAGTCGCGCATGAGGTGATGCGGCGAGCGTTTGCCATCTGTAGAGCTGGTCTCAGCGTTGACTTCCTCACGACGTATGTGGACTATCGCGAAGACTATCTCCACTATTTTTCGCCAGAGGAGATGTACCGCTTCTCCAAGTCGATCGCACCGTCGGTCGTGCTACGCTCAGACTACCTGCCCTTTGAGTTCACGATGTACCTCTACCGGTCGCACCGGCGACATGCTTCACCTGCTGTTGACCGTTGACGTTGACGCGGACGGGGCTTCGCGCCCGGGGACCACGCGCGAGAGCAACTGGGACTCCGTGGCGGCCATCCCCGAGTTCCGGTCGGCTCTCGGCGCCTGCGAGGAGCACTTCGGGCACGAAGTGCCTGTCACCTGGTTCGTTCGCGCTGACGACCAGGTCGCGCGATCGCTTGGGCATGCGACGGCCCTCCTCGAGCGGGTCCTGAGCTTCTCGGGCGCCGTGCGTGCCACCGACGAGATGGGATGGCATCCCCACCTGTATCGCGAGACGCGACTTGGGGGTTGGGCGCCAGAGCCGAACGAAGCGTCCAGGGTTGAGCAGATGACGAGGACCCATGAACAGATGCGATCCATGCGCGCAGATTGCACCAGCGGCCGCATCGGGGAGGCGGCCGGCAGCCTGCAGGCCCTGTTGGCCTTCGCCGCCCTTGGCTACCGGGTGGACTCCAGCGCGATCCCGGGCCGCACGCGTGACGACGCGGATCGCTGCTTCGACTGGTCGATCACCCCCAACGAGCCGTACGTACCGTCCCGTCTGGACGCACGCCGGCCAGCCCAGGTTGGCGAGGTCAGTCTCGCCATTGTCGAAGTTCCGATGACCACTGTGCCGTTTCAGGCGTCCTACGATGACCAACCGTTGCTCCGCTATGTCAACCTGGCTTACCACCCGCACGTCTTCCGTCGGGGGGTGAGCGACTGGATGTCGCACGCGGCCGACGATCCTGGCGACAAGGTCTTGACCCTGGTCACCCACCCCGATGAGTGGCGTTCCCGTTCTTCTCCGTCGGGACTGTACGCGTACACTCCCCAGGCGGGTATCAAGAACCTGACCTGGCTCGTCGACGAACTGCACCGTCGCGAGCTGGCTTTCCGGTTTCGGCTCTGTCGCGACATACCCGCCCTGATGCCGATCGCATGAAACGCAGCGAGGCGTCGGAAAGGATGCTTGCCGACCTGACGGGCCGGCGCCACGCCATCCTCGCCGGGCGCGGCGCGTCCGCCATCTATGCATCACTGCGGGCCATCGGCAGTCCCCGTGACGACGGCGAAGTGATCGTCCCAGCCGTCATCTGTCCGTCAGTCGCTCAGGCGGTGCAGTACGCCGGCTATCGCCCCGTCTTCGTCGATGTGGACCCGGTGAACTTTACGATCACCGCAGGGGAGGTGCAGCGGCGCCTCAGCCCTCGCACCGCGGCGGTGATCGTGGTCCACCTCTACGGTCATGTGGCCGCACACATCGAGCAGATCTGTTCCATGTGCCGGCCGCGGGGCATTTTCGTGATCGAAGACGCAGCCCAGGCAATCGGCGGGGCTTTCCAGGGGCGGCCGTTGGGGTCCTTTGGCGAGGTGTCCGTCTTCAGCTTCGACCCGACCAAAATCATCGCCGGCGTGGGTGGTGCCGTCTGCACCGATGATCCGGGCATCGCGGATTCGGTCCGCGCCACGCTGGCGTCCTTACCCGCCTCGCTGGATCCCACGTATGCACATCTGGCCTCCGCGAGCGCACGCAATCTGTATCACGCCCTCGTGGACGCCCTGCGCCTGCAGCCGGACCTCGTCGTCGCGGACGCCTTCCAGCGCCCCCAATCGGCCCTGCGAGCGCTATATCTCACCTCCTTTCCCAGGGGAGAGGCGGCCCAGGAGATGCTGCGGACGGCGCTTGAGGGCCTTCCCCTGCGACTGTCGGCGAGGCTTGCGGCCGCCGAGGCATACGACGCGGAGTGGGCAGCGCAGTCGGGAATGGCGCGCCCCTCGGCCTGGCGCGAGAGCGGCGTCGTGTGGCGCTACACTGTGGTTGTGGATGACCCCGCGGCGCTACACCAAGTCACGTTCGCCTTGCGGGCACGCGGGATCCACGCGTCCAACCTCTACCACAACCTTGCTCCCCTCTTTGGCGACGACTTCCCGTTGCCTGTAGCCGACCACCTTTCGTCCCGCCTCCTGAATCTCTGGGTGGACAGCACGGCCAACGCGGAGTACATCCGGGCCACGGGCACCATCGTCAGCGATGTCCTGGCCAGCCGCCGCTCGTAGCATGCTCGAAGAAGGCCACCGACCCGTCAGTGCGCCCTCGGGTCGTGGGGGCCGGCTGGTACGGCACGGCCCCGGGACGAAGCTGGCGCCGGGCGACTTGGACGCCGTGGAGAGTCCAGCCAAAGGTCAGCGCCCTTGCCTGCCTGCGGATGCTGGGTCTGCCGGTCCGACGGGGCGGCGACGTCGTCGCGGCCCCGACACGTGCGGAGCTGGACTGGCGGGTGTCGCGCCCGCGCCAGACGCTCGGCTTCCGTGTGCGGGTCGCCCCGGCGCATGGAGCCGCGACGGACGGCACGTAGTGCAATCCTTCCATGGGAGCAGCAGGTGGCAGCCCCTCGCCAAGCGAAGTTCCCGTGTTCGATGGGCCGCTTCGCGGCGCGCGGGAGGGGCTTGCCGTGCTGGTTCTCACCAGGAGGGTCAACGAGAGCATCGTCATCGGCAACGATGTGACGATCACGGTCATCTCGGTGCAGGGGCACGGGGCGCACGCCCAGGTGCGCCTCGGCATCACGGCGCCGCGGGAGACCGCCGTGTTGCGCCGGGAGGTCTATGACGCCGTGCGGGCCGAGAACGAGCGTGCCCTGCAGCCGCCGCCGGCGGATGGCAAGCCGGGGCAGGCGAGCTAGGGCCCACTCCGGACCCGACAGCAGGAGCGAGGGTTTGTCCCGCAATCGCGTGAGGGCGGGGCGCAAGCAGCTGGCTGGACATGGCCGAGCGCGACCGTCCCCGTGTCGGCGAGGGTGCTGGCGGTCGCCGGGCTCGGTCGCGCGTTCCTAGAGGCGCACGTCCAGCTTGCCGCGGTCCGGCGCGATCAGGGCGCTGAGCAGGGTGATGCGCCGCTCCACATCTTCCACCCGCCCCATGATGAGCCGCACGAGGCGCTCGTGGAGGTGCACGGCCGTCACCTCCGTGGCGAGATCGGGCGCGGGCCCGCTCACGGTCGCTCCGGCCGCCAGGGCCGCGACGGCCGCGAAGTCGCCTGCCTCGGCGGCGGCCGTCTCGGCCCGCAGACGCCAGAGCAGGTCATCCCAGGAACCGGGCGAGGAAGATCTCATCACGACTCACCCCCTGGATGCGAAACTGGCCCTGGCGCATCCCCTCCGCCGCGAACCCGCGGCTCTTGAACAGCCGCAGCGCCGCCGCGTTGTCGGCAAACACGCTGGCGCACACCTTCAGCAGGCGGTGCGCAGCGGCCCAGGCCAGCCCCTGATCCAGCAGGGCGCCCCCGAGGCCACGCCCCCGGCGCTGCTCGTCCACGGCGACGGCGAGCTCGGCCAGGTGGTCGCGGTAAGGCGCTGGCCCCCGTGCCGCCGTGAGGTGGCCGACGGTGGCGCCGTCCGCCCCGACCGCGACCCAGCTCCCACCCAGGCTGGGCGGACCCGCGGCCCGGGCGGCCCGGTCCTCGGCCGCCCGCCGCGGCGCCCGGGGGACGCCCCGGCTCCCCGCGCGCGCCACGCTGGCCAGCAGGGCGACG
>DAHVAF010000153.1 GCA_027314765.1 Clostridia bacterium
CAGGAGCACGAGCAATGGATGCGTCAGGCGAAGGCGCTGCACCCGGCCCCGGGCCGGGTGAGTGCCGGCGCCTGGCTGCTGCTGGCGCGGGATGTGGGCATCGCGACCCTGGCGGATCTGGTGCTCGCCTTCCCGCAGGCCGGCGGAGGCGGCGGCACCGGCTTCACCTGCCGCGCGGCGCGCGGCCTCGGCCGGCCCGTGCATGAGGACGTGGGTCACCCGCAGGGCGGATCCGACCTGCGCCGCGCCCTGGCGGCCCTCAGCGTCGTGCCCGCCGCCGCCACCGCCCGCTGATCGGCGCCCCCGCGCGCCCGTGACCGAACATCCGGTCCGGGCGCGCCCAGCCCTCCCGTGGCGCGCCCGGACCGCGGGAGGGATCTCTTCGATGATGGTGCTTCTCCGCCACACGCTGACCGTCGCCGCTCAGCAGAATCCCGCCGACGTCGCCTTCTGGGCCATGGTGATCGTCGCCCTGAGCCTGGTGCTCACCTATCTGCTGCTGCGCGAGGCCATGCGGTCGCTGGCGCCGGTTCTGCACACCTACGCGGAGACCCGCCGCACCCCACGCAGGCGCGTGGGCAAGGCCCATACGGAGCCACCCACCCACCGGACGACCGCCGCGGGAACCAACGGCGTCGCTCCGGTAGCCGCCCTGCAGCACATGAAGCGGTAGCGGCCGGGAAGGCCCCGCGCTGCCGCCCCGCCGGCCGCAAGGGCAAGCCGAGCCGCTGCGCGGCCCTTGCGTCCGGCCGGGCGATCAGCCGCCCTGGATGGCGCTTCAAAACTTCAGACCGAAGGGGCGTGGCGGCGGTGGTCAACAACACGGTGGTGCTGATCGGCAGGCTGACCCGGGACGCGGAGCTGACCGAGCTCGGCCAGGATGGCGGCAGCAAGCTCCGCCTCACGCTGGCCGTGGACCGGGCGGGGCAGGACGCGGGGGCGGACTTCGTGTCCTGCCAGGTGCTGAGCTGGCGGCCGCGGGCCGATGGCAGCACATACGCGGCCAACCTGCACGAGCACATGGTCAAGGGCAAGCTGATCGCGATCTCCGGGCGCCTGCGCATCGACAGCCAGCGGAGCGAGCTGCCCGACGGCGGCAGCCGCTACATCTCGTACACCTCGGTCGTGGTCGCCCACGTGCAGTTCCTGGACCGCAAGGGCGCCGCCACAAGCGAGGAGCCGGCCGCGGAGGAGGAGGGTGTGCCGTTCTGAGCCGGCGGGGCTCGCCGGACGGGGGCGGGTGCACACCCGCCCCCGGAGCCCAGCCGGAGCTTGCACCCGGTGTGGCCGTGCGGGTGCGCGATGCGCGCGGCAAGGTGCACAGCGGCACCGTGCTGGCGCAGGTGGGCTGGCGGACGGTCGAGGTGGCCGTGAAGGCAGCCGCGGGGTTGGAGGTGTTGGTGGTCGATGTGAGCGCGATCGAGCCTGCCGTGGTCCGTGGGGCGGCCAGTGAAAGCGCTGAACGGCGGAGCAGCCGGGCCGGTCGGCCCACAGGGCGGCTCGCTTTGCAGACGGCACACGCACGCCGTCAGCGATGCGATGGCTGACCGGCCGCGTGGCCGGGCCTAGAATGGGGCGAGGGGATGAGCGGACTGCCCGACGAGCACGCGGCGAGCCGCGAGCCCGGCGGACCTGAGGAGCGGGTCAGCCCGAGCCTGCTCATCATCCAGCAGCTCGGCCAGATCGGCCAGCAGATCAGCCGGCTCGAAGTTCGATACGACGCGATACTGCACCGCTTCGACCGCCTGGAGCAACGGATCGAGCACCTCGGCGCCAAGGTCGACGCGATGGCGCAGCGACTTGAGGGAAAGATCGACGGCGTGGGCCGGGCGCTGGACGACCGTATCTCCGGTCTGGTGAGGTGGGCCGTCGGCGCCTTGATCGCGGTGCTCGGCTCGGCCGCGGCGATCGTGGTCACCGTAGTCTTGCATCGCTGAGTTCGCAGTGGCATTACGCGTGGGAGTCCGATCGTGAACAGCGTATGCGAGGTGATGGCATGGCGAAGAACGCTCCGACCAAGTCTCGGCGGGGCCGCCGGGAGCGGCTGCATCGGTTGGTGGAGGCGCTGCCGGATTCCGAGCTTAACACGGCCATCCGCGTTCTGGAGGGCCTGAAGGCAGCCGCGGAATACGATACGGAGCCGCTCACGCCCGAGGAGCAGGCGGATGCCGAGGCCGGGTGGCAGGAGTATCTGGAGGGCAAGGCTCGTCCTTGGGAACAGGTGCGGGCCGAGTTGACGCGTGGCTGAGGGCAGGCCCTGGAGCATTGTGGTTTTGCCGCGGGCAGCCATGCCGATGAAGCGTCTGCCAAGCACCGAGCGAACCAGGATCACCTCAGCGATCGACCGCCTGGCCTTCGGACCGCGGGCCGCGGGCGCCAAGCCGCTCCATGGGCGCGACGAATGGACGCTGCGGGTCGGTGAGCGCCGCGTGCTGTTCCGCATCGACGAGTCGAAGCGGACGATCGTTGTCACGGCGGTCGGACCCCGGGGTGACGTCTACAAGCGCTGAGCAGGTGTGCGTGAAGGGCATTGGTGGAGCAGGCTGGGCTCGGGCAGGGGGTGGGCGCGGTGCCGGAGGGGCAGCGGGTCACCACCGATCGCATCGTGGTGGATGACGCCGTCATGGCCGGCAAGCCCGTGGTGAGGGGTACGCGCATTCCCGTGGGGCTTGTGCTGGAGTCTCTAGCACGGACGCCCGACTTCACCGAACTCTTCGCGGACTACCCGCGGCTTGCCCGAGACGATGTGCGCGCGTGTCTCCTCTTTGCCGCCGAAGCTGTGCGGCGCGAGGCGGGCGGCGGCGCATGAAGCCGACAACGCGGCAGTGGCTGGAGATCGCCACCGAGGACCTGGACACCGCCCAGGCGATGTCCGATGGCGGTCGCTACCTCTACGCGGGCTTCGGGGCTCAGGAGTCGGCAGAGAAGGCCCTCAGGGCCGTGATTCAAGAGGGCGTCCGTGTGCCGCCCAAGATCCACGACCTGGAGACGCTGGCGGAGCGTGCGGGGCTCGACGATGCAGCGCTGGCCGGGCGACTTAGAATCCTGAGCCTTGATTACCTCGGGGCGCGGTACCCCGAGGAGCGCGCGTCGCTCCGCAAGAGCACCGACAAGGCGAAGGCGATGGAACTGATGGGCACGGCACTGGAGGTGGTTGCGTGGGCTACACGGCGACTGAGATCGACGACCTCGTAGCCGACTTCGCAACCGCGCTGCGGCGGAGGGTCCGCGTCGACCGCATCGTCCTCTTCGGCTCATGGGCGCGGGGCGAGGCCACCGCCTTGAGCGACATCGATCTGCTGGTGGTTTCGCCCGACTTTGGTCGGGACGCGCTGGCGGACATGGTCCTGCTCCGGCAGTGCCTGCCGCCGCATGAGGTGGACGTCGACACCATCGCGCGGACCCCGGGGCAGGTCGCCGCCGCCCAGCCCGACAGCTTCCTGGCGACCGTCCTCGAGGACGGTGTGGTCGTCTACCAAGCCGGATTCGCCGCCGCGCGCCCCACGGGCGTGCGCCGGGCCAAACCGACTCCCTGATCCGCCGCCGCGACAGTTAGCGTCCCGTGCCACCAGCCCCCGCGTCGCCACGGCGCGGGGGTCTTTGCTGTTGTGCACTCCGCGGCTTGGCGAAGGAGGGCGCCTCGATGTATCCCGCCGGCGTGACGATCCGAACGCCCCGCGGCAGCAGCCGCTGCCACGCCTGTGGCACTTTAGTGTACCGGCCGGTACGCGTACTGCGCTTTATCGAGGCCGGCCGGCGGCAGGGCCGCTTTCTACGCTTCTGCGAGAGCTGTTTCACTCAGATCTACCTGCTCGAGAGAGCCGACTTGTGCCGCCGTGCGCGCCGATCCCGAGGCGCGCCGGGCCTGGTACCGCCACGTGGGGCCGCTCCTCTTCAACCGTGTGCGCGAGGGCACGCCCGAGCCGGAGGACCTACCGGCCCTGGTGCACTGGCTCCTGGAGGAGCAGGAGCGCCAGCACGGCGTCGCCTCACTGGGGAGGGCGCAGTTCGGCGACGACTTCCCGTACACGGTGCCGGACGCCCTGGCCTGCGTGCTGGCGGCGTGCGTCCGCCGCCGGCCAGCGTAACGGCGGGAGATCAAGTTTCGGGTGGGGGAGGTGCTCACGTGGGCGGCCCAGGTGACCCGATCGCGGGCTGGTGGCGGCGGCACCGAGAGTGGTGCCACGGCCGCATCGTCGAGCACGCGAGCAACTGGGTCCTAATCGGGCCGGCAACACCACCGTCGATCCGCTCGGGCGACGGCATCGCCTTTGGCGACCGCGCGGACGCCGACGGCCGGCCCATGCGCCGGGTGCACCAAGCGGGTGTGCACTGTGGCAATCTGCTGGTCGGTGGCCAGGGGCCTTACCCGCGCATGCGGACGGAGGCCTGCGAGGAGACGCTCTACTTCGTACCCGCCGCCGTCTGCCGAAGCTGCCGGTGGCGCTGGCCTGCCGGCGCGCATGGCCTCCGCTTTCCGTACTGCGGCTGGGCCAGGGTGACCCGTGGCGGCCGAGCACGGGCGGCGCGGGATGCCGCGGCGGCGGGGGCGCATATCTGGCACGGGCTCGGGCGCCAGCGGGGCAAGCCGGGCTGAGCCGCTCCCGCATGACCGGATTGGGCCTGGAGATCGATGCGAGGGAGGCAGTGGCGATGTTCAACTGTGTGACGCTGGTGGGCCGGCTGACGCGGGACGCCGAGCTCGGGCACCTGCCCGATCAGCACCGCACTCCGCGGCTGCGCTTCACCCCGGCCGTGGATCGCGAGTACGAGGTCGACGGGGAGATCCCGACCGACTTCTGGCCCGCGGAGGTGGTCGGCGATTATGGTGTGCGTCTTGCGCCGCACCTCGGGAACGGACGGCTTGTGCTGGTGCAGGGGGCCGCCCACATCAACGCCAGCAATCGGCGGACGTGCGAGCGGCCGTCGCGTCACAGAGCAGCCTGTAAGCTGCCGGTTCGGTCGGTGGAGCAGACGCTTGTGGAGCGACACGCAATAGGGACCCAGGAGCGACAGCGGAAACGGACCCACCCCGGCGACGGGATTCCGCCTGAAGACCCACCTCCCTTTCAAGCTGCGTGGGTGTTACGGAGCCACCGAGCGTTGGCGCCTCACGCTGTCGCGGAAGCGATAGGACTCACCGGAGTGCTCCAGGATGTGCAGTCGGTGCGCGAACCGGTCCAACACGGCGGCCGTCATCTGGGCGTCACCGAAGACCACCTTGCGAAGTCCAGGTTGGTGGTCACGATTAGGCTCTGACACCGGTTTGCGTCACGGCGTTGTTCCCTTCAGCCTTCCGTATTGGGCTTCACTGATGGATGGCCATTAGACTTCATTTTGGTGACGAAGGGCTGAACAGCATTTGCGAGAGTCGCAAGGTCCTCGTGGAGGATGGAGCGCAGCTGGTTGAGATATTCCTCATGACTCGAAATAAATGGCGAAACTTTATGGACAATTCCGACTATATGAGATAGTTTTCGACGAAACATATGTGAGAGCATATCGCCGTGTAGGTATGTACTCAAGTCGTCATAGACGTCTCGAGCTTCTTCAGACACATCGCAGAGGCCGTCGATCAAGGTGAGAATATTGAATCCGCTGCCTCCACCGGCAACATAGGGCTGGACAAGGCGCAAGCTAGTGTGGTTGAAACGTTCAAGGTCGGACGAGTCCAAGAACTTCCCGTAAGCGGTCCTCGCTTTGTGCACTCTGCCGGCATGCTCCATGTAGGTCCTGACCAGCCCCGCATAGGGGTACTCAAGGTTCATCGCCTTTATCAAGTAAATCGCGCCTTCAAGTTGTAAGCATGGGGCGACCCCTTGGTAGTACGCGACGGCGGCTAGTCTCAGCAATGACTCTGATAACGTGTCATCGACAATAAACTTGTTCCCGTACTGGGTTGCAGCCCATATCCTGTCGCCAAATTGGATCAGTTCCTTGTGCTGTGCGGAGTCCCAAAATGCGAGCGGGTCGAAGTTCGGGTCCTGGTCTTCGGGCTTCCGCATGTCTCCCCAACTCCGTGAAGTGGCAGTGTATGGCACATACCTGAGGAATGTTCTGTCGCGTGTGCGCGGCTGTCTACCGCGTCCTGTGTGCTGACGGTTGTGACGGTCGAGACTCAGCGGCGGGCGCTCCAGCACTTTTCAGCCGTCCACCGCTACTGCTGGACCGACATGACTAAGGACGCTGATGAGGTCCGCACGTGCCAACATGGGAAGGGTTGGCGGGTGCCTACTAAGCCACCCGCGGGACGGACACGGAAACCGTGCGGCGCATGTGACGCTGCGCACGCGTCGAAATCACTTTACGCATGAGGGCGCGCGCCCAGCAAGGCGCACCGCGGCTGGGCTGGGATCTTCGGGGCCAGCCATCCCTGCCGGCAAACCACTAACCTCCACAACTTATGGCCTTGGTGAACGGAGGATCCCACAATGCGATACCTCCTTGCTCTGGGTAGCAGCGCCGCTGCCGTTCAGCTCGCCGAGGATCTTCACGCCGCGTTCGGCGCGGCCGGGCACCGCGAGGCAGGCACGCCGGTCTTGCTGAGCCACCAGCTGGCCGCAGCCGCGCTTGCAACCGACGCCGATGTGCTGGTCGTCGCCCGCAGCCTCGGAGGTGACCTGTTGCTCGGCGAGGCCATCGTGGGCCTGCGGCAGGCGCTGCCCTGGGCCCGGATCGTGGTGCTGCTCGGTGCTCTCGAGGAAGAGGCACGTGATCTCGCCCGGAATGTCGCGCTTGGCGCGGCCGTCTTCGATCTGCTGGCCGGGCCCATCCGTGCGCAGGACGTGCTCGCGGTGGTCGAGGGGCCGCGGCGGGGCTACCAGGACGTCCACGAGCTGATCGAGTCCGATGTCGCAGAGCGGGCGCAGGGAGCCGGCGTTAGCCGGGTGGTTACGCTGCTTGGGCCCGCGCCCGGCGTCGGCGCCGCAACGGTCGCGGCCAACCTCTGCTTCCTGCTGGCTGCCAGCGGAGCCAGCGTGGAGGCCCTCGACCTGCGGGACCACCCGCGGATGGCGATGCTGCTGCATGCAGATGCACCACCGGGCGGCGGCAGGCGTCAGGTGGGCCTGCGGGATGTCGGCGTGACCGAGCTTGAGCCGGGAGAGGACCCCGCCGCGCTGATCTCGGCCACGGCCGCCCACGCCGGCTGGACCGTCTGCCTGCCGCCGCCGGAGCCCCGCGATCTGCGCACGGCCGCGGCCATGGTAGCCGCGCAGGTGGTGTGGCTGGTGGTCACGCCCGAGCCCTGGGTCGTGCAGACGGCCGGCGCCTGGCTGGCTGAGGGGCGCGTGCCTGAGCCCGCGGTGCTGCTGAACCGGCATCTGCAGGGCTTTGCGATCGGTCCTGCCTTCGTGCAGGCGCGGCTGGGCCGACCATGCGCCGCGGTGCTACCTGACGACCCGGGCGTCCACTGGGAGGCCCAGCGCCGATCGACGGTCGCGGCCGAGTTGGACCCGCGGCCATGGCGGGCCTTGGCATCACCGGTGCCCAAGCACACCGGTGATCCGGTGGGCAATCTGGCCCCGAAGACCGCGCGCATCCGCACATTGGGACGGCAGTTCGGCGCGCGGCTGTGGGTTACGACCCGAACGGGGGAGGGTGAGGGCTATGCCCAGGCTCGACCCAGAGTACCTTGAGGGGGCGACGGACGGCCGCCGCTCGAGGCGGCCCGCGCGGTCGACAGGAGGGCGCCTCCCCCGGCGGTCTCCGCGACGGGATGCCGCCATCGATGCTGCGCCCGAGATGCCGCGGGATGAGCGCGGCGATGGGCTCGGAACCCTCCTCTGGCCCGCCCTCGCCAGCTTCGCGCTGGTCTTCGCGGCCGGCGTGTATGTCTTCTGGCTCCTGCACCCCGGCCAGCAGCCCCAGGCCGTCTCTCCGGCAAGTGGCATCGAGTTGCCCGCGGCGGCGGTCGTTGTGGCGTGGCTGGCCGGCCTGGCGCTTCTGCCGCGTCTTCTGCCGCGAGGGGCCGTGTGGCCAATCCTCACGGCCGGGACCGTCTTCGTGGCGATCGTGCTCAGCCGGGAGGTCACAGCCTGGCTGGAGGCGGTGCTGGGGTCGGTGCAGCTGTAACCGAGGTGCGATGGGAGCCGAGTCTCCGCGGTTGGCGGGGCTCTGCGTGGATGTGCGATGATGGGCGCGCCGAATTGGATCTGCGTGCGGGATCGCCCCGCCGATCTGGGGGTGAGGAGGCGAAAGGGTTGGGGCGCTACGCGCGGATCACGGTCCGAGCCGACCAGATGGGCGGGGTGCCCTGCATCCGGGGCCTGCGCATTCCCGTTGCGACGGTCGTCAAGCTGCTTGCCGCAGGCTACGGCGAGTCCGAGATCCTCCGGGACTATCCCGACCTGCAGCCGGAGGACATCCGCGAGGCGTTGGCGTTCGCCGCGGAGGCCGTGGATGAGCGACAGCTGCCCGTGATCAACCCCGCGTGAGGTTTCTGGTCGACAACGCCCTGTCGGTGCGTGTCGCGCGCGCCCTCACGGAAGCCGGCCACGACGCCACGCATGTGCGCGACCTCGGCATGCAGGCCGCCTCCGACCTGGACATCCTGGAGCGCGCTCGGGCGGAGAGCCGGGCTGTCATCTCCGCCGACACGGACTTCGGGACATTGCTGGCCTTTGAGCTGACGGCTTCGCCGTCGGTCCTTCTGTTGCGGCGCAAGGACAACCGAACGGAAGCCCTCGTGGCGGTTCTGCTGGCCAACCTGCCTGCGCTCTTGGAGGATATCGAGGCGGGAAGCATGGTGGTGATCGACGACCGCCGCGTGCGCGTGCATCACTTACCAATGAACCGGCCCGGGAGCGGCGAGGCCTGAGGGGGCTGCCGATCCCAACCATGCGAGGTGTGGGGCTGCCCGACGGGCGGCCCTTTTCTCTTGTCCGTCGCCATGACGTGGGAGATGATCGCCGTGCTCGCGCTAACCACTTCCGAGCATGCGGCGGCCGTGGCCGCCGCACTCGGTCCTGAGATCCGCCTGTGGGCGGTGGCACCGAGGCAAGGGGCGCCGGCCCTGGCCAAGGCGGCCGGGACGGACGCCTCGTGCGTGGTGGTTGACCTC
>DAHVAF010000154.1 GCA_027314765.1 Clostridia bacterium
ATCCTGCCCATGGAGCTGATGAACCTGATCCAGCCCTTCGTGGACAGCGTGCGGAACGGCAAGTCCGGCGCGTGAGCGTTTGCCGCGCCGCCGACCCCGGCCGGGGCCGGCGGCGCCGGCGAGGCGGCCTCACTCCGCTGGATGTGCGCGCATGGCGACGTAGGCCTCGATGATCGGCAAGCTGAATCGGTATTCGCCTCGTGCGACCACGGCGATGGCCCCCAGGGCACGCATGCGTTGCACGAAGTTGTCGAAGTTCCTCTCCAGGCGTGGGTCAGCAAGCTGTGCGAGCATGTCCCGCCGCGTAAAACCTTCACCGAATCCACGCTTCAAGATTCGCTGGCCGACCACGGCCAAGATCGAGCGGTAGGTCTCGCTGTGCAACTCGTCGACGATCTGACGGTCAACGAACTTGCGACCGACTTCATCCGCCGCGTCCGTGAGTGCTTGGATGGCGTCGTCCTCATCGATGACGCCATCTTTGTCTTGCCAGAACGCCACGTCGCCGATGATATGCATCACGCGCGGATGGCCGCCGCTGTAAAATGTCATCATCTCCAACGCAGCGTCCGCAACACGTATCTCCACGGAGCGGAAGGCCTTGAGCAGGTACTCACGGACGTCGGCGGCGTCCACCGCGTCGACCGTGATCGGGTCCCAGATCCGTTCAATCGGGCGGTGCCGGGCGATCATCTGTCTCCGTCGGTCTGGGGTCCCGCACAGGACTAGGAGAAGCGGCAAATACCCCTGCACGGAGTTGGTGTCCGCCAGGCTCTTGATGAACTGCGAAAACCAGTCGCTGCTCGCCACGCCGTTGATCTCGTCGAAGACGAGCACGACGCCCCCGGTCGAGCTCGTGCGCCGCAGGTTGGCCAAAAAGCCCAGGAGCGCATCGGGTGTGGCGAGGTCGGGCGCGGTTTCCCTCACCGCCGATGGGTTCACGCTGACCACGCCGAAGAGGGTGACCTGGTTGATGAACCGCCCAAGAAACTCACGCAGCGCCTGCCAGGTGCCACTCAGGGTGGTTGCCGCGCGCAGAACATACTGCGCAAGATCCTCCCGCGTTGCACAGCCGCCGATCGAGACGTAAAGCGGGAGGAGATTGTAGCCCCCTTCCTCCGCCGGGGCGGCGGCCAACCGCATGACGTATTGGGCCAAGGACGTCTTGCCAAAGCCGTACTCGCCCTCAAGAAACAGTGAATAGGATCGCCCGGCGGCCACCTGGCCCAGGCCGCGTGCACGAATGCGGTCAATGACGTCCTTGCGGCCGACGAATTCTTCGGGCGGCACAGGCATTTCAGGGTAGAACGGGCTGCGGGACTTCTCCATCACGCGCTCAACCCCCGCAGATCGCTGCGCATGGCCATCTCAGACATTCCGTGCGGGACGCTGGTAGGCCTGCCCGCTCTCGCCCCAGCACGGCCAATCCGCCCTCACACCCTCGGCCTGGGTGCCGCGAACGCGTCGACGCCCGGCCCCACATCCTTGGGCAGCCGCACCAGCCACAGGGTCGCGGCCGCCTGTCCCGCCGCCGCCACCCACAGGGCCGCGCGCAGCCCCGCCGCGCCGCCGAGGGCCCCGGCCGCCAGCGCGCCGGCCGCCGACGCCAGCGCCGTCAGAAAGTTGCGCCCGCCGTTCACGCGCCCAAGCCAGCGGTCGGGCGTCACGGCCTGCCGCACCACCCGCTCGCCGACCTTGAACACCGTGCCCGCGAGATCCCCCAGCACCTGGGCAGCCAGCAGGAACGCGAAGGCCACGGCCGCCCCGTCCCGCGCCGCCGGCACCAGCAGCGACATCAGGCCGGAGAGGAGGGCGCTCGGCAGCAGGGCGGTCCGCACGTCCAGGCGCGCGGCCAGCCAGCTGCCAAGCAGGGCTCCGACCCCTCCCCCCGTGATCAGCAGGCCGATCAAACGCGGCGTCATGTGCAGCGTCCGCAGGGCATAGAGCTCGTACAGCGCCCCGAAGAAGCCGCCGAAGAGGTTCTGCGTCGCCACCGCCAGGACCAGGGGCCGCAGGACGGGGTGGCGCATGGCCGCGGCCACGCCCTCGGCCGCGCGCGGCGGCGCGTCATGCCGTGCCGGCTCCGGCTCCGGCCGGCGGATGGCCAGCAGCGACCAGGCCGAGGCCAGGTAGGACACCGCGTCCACGCCGATGGCCAGCGGTCCGCCGATGAGCTGGAACAGCAGGCCCATCAGCGCCGGCCCGCCGGTCTCGCCGATGCCCGACGCCGCCGCGACGGCCGCGTTGCCCTCGCGCAGCCGCGTGCGCGACACGAACTGCGGCAGCCAGGCCTGGTCCGCCGTGTCGAACACCGTGGTCAGCCCGCCGACGAGCGCCGTCACGACGGCAATCTGCAGAAACGTGAGCGCGTGCAGGTACGCGGCCACCGGCACGGAGGCCAGGGCCACGGCCCGCAGCACATCGCACCCCACCATGAGCGGCCGCCGCCTCCGCCGGTCCGCGGCCACCCCCGCCCAGGGCGCCGCCGCCACGCCGACCAGCGTGGCCAGGGCCGCCAGCACCCCGAGCTGCTGCGCCCCCGCCCCGGCCGCCAGGATGGCCACGATCGGCAACCCCTCGCGGGTGATGCGGGCCCCGAGCTCGGAGACCGTCCGCCCCGCGAGGAAGCGCCGCACGTCCGCCTCGGCGAGCAATCCCCCGGCAATGGTGCTATACTAGCGGCCAAAGCCCCTGACGGGGAGGAGTAGGCGGCGCGCCGCCGCAGCGAGGGGAGCCCACCGGGTGAAAGGCCCCCCGGACGCGCGAGCCGCTGAAGGTCGCCCCTGAGGCTGCGAGGGCCCCGCCGAGCCGCCGTGGCTCGCGCCGGGACGCCTTTCCCGGGGTCCGCCCGTTACAGCGGCGAGAGCGCCCTGCGCAGCAGGGAACACCGGTGGTACCGCGGAGCAGCGCCCTTCGTCCGGAGGCAGGGGGCGCTGTTTGCATTTGTTGACGCGGCCGCGTAGGCGGCCGCGCCCAAAATCCGCGTTTGGAGGTGGCTCCCCTTGCTGCCGAGCGTGTACGACCCCAGGGCGTGGGAAGGCAAGCTCTATCAGGACTGGGAGGCCCGCGGCGCCTTTGCCCCCACCGGCCGGGCCGGCGCGGGCCGGTTCACCATCTGCATCGCGCCGCCCAACGTGACGGGCCGGCTCCACATCGGCCACGCCCTGGAGAACACCATCGTCGACGCCCTGGTGCGCTGGCACCGCATGCGCGGCGAGGAGACGCTGTGGCTGCCCGGCACCGACCACGCCGGCATCGCGACCCAGGCCGTGGTGGCGCGGCGCCTTGGCGAACAGGGCATCAGCTACCGCGACCTTGGGCGCGAGGCGTTCGTCGCGCGCGTCTGGGCCTGGAAGGCGGAGTATGAGGCGGCCATCTGCGATCAGGTCCGCCGCATGGGCTGGTCCGTGGACTGGTCGCGCCTGCGCTTCACCATGGACCCCGGCCTCTCGCGGGCCGTCGCGCGCGTGTTTGCCACGTACTACCGCGATGGCCTGATCTACCGCGGCGAGCGCATCGTCAACTGGTGCGCCGGCTGCCAGACGGCCATCTCCGACATCGAGGTCGAGCACGAGGACGAGCCCGGCACCCTCTACCGCATCCGCTACCCCCTGGAGGGCGGCGGCGAGATCGTGATCGCCACCGTGCGCCCGGAGACGATGCTCGGCGACACGGCCGTGGCCGTGCACCCCGATGATGCGCGCTACGCGGGGCTGGTGGGCCGACACGCCATCCTGCCGCTGGTCGGGCGGCACATCCCGATCGTGGCCGACGCCCACGTGGAGCCGGAGTTCGGCACCGGCGCCCTCAAGGTGACGCCGGGGCACGACGCCGACGACTTCGAGATCGGCCAGCGGCACAATCTGCCGGCGATCTCCGTCATCGGAGCCGACGCGCGCATGACCGCCGCGGCCGGTCCGTACGCTGGGCTGGAGCGGTTCGAGGCGCGGCGGCGCGTGGCTTCCGACCTGCGCGCACAGGGGCTGCTGGTGAGCGAGGAGCCGTACACGGTGGCGGCGGCGCGCTGCGAGCGCTGCGGCACGGTGATTGAGCCCCTGATCATGCTGCAGTGGTTTGTGAAGGTGCGGCCGCTCGTGGAGCCGGTGCTCGCCGCGCTTCGCGCGGGCGAGCTGACCGTGGTTCCCGAGCGGTTTGGCCGGCTGCTGTCACAGGGCCTGGAGAACGAGCACGACTGGTGCGTGTCGCGCCAGCTGTGGTGGGGCCACCGCATCCCGGCCTGGTACTGCGAGCGCTGCGGGAAGGTGACGGTGGCGGAGGAGGCGCCGGCGGCCTGCGCGCACTGCGGCGGCACGGAGCTGCGGCAGGATCCCGACGTGCTGGACACCTGGTTCTCCTCGGCGCTCTGGCCGTTCTCGACGCTCGGCTGGCCGGAGGCGACGCCGGACCTGGCGCGCTACTACCCCAACAGCCTGGTGTGCTCGGGCTACGACATCCTGCTGAAGTGGGACATGAAGATGGCCTGGAGCGGCCTCCGCTTCACGGGCCGCCCGCCATTCGCCACCATCCTGCTGCACGGGCTGGTGCGCGACGCCCAGGGCCGAAAGATGAGCAAGTCGCTGGGCAACGTGGTGGACCCCCTTGAGGCCGTGGACAGGTACGGCGCCGACGCCCTGCGCTTCGCGCTGGCGACCGGCGTGGCGCCAGGAAACGACACCCGCTTCACCTGGGAGAAGGTCGAGGGCGCCCAGCACTTCGCCAACAAGCTGTGGAACGCGGCGCGGTTCGTGCTGGGCGTCGAAGGCGTCGAAGACGCCCAGGCCCCAGCCGGTGCTCTCGAAGACCGGTGGATCCGGTCTCGCCTGGCCGCCTGTATCGCCGACGTCGATCGGGCCCTTGCGGCCTACGAGGTGGGCGATGCCGCCGCGCGGATCCATGACTTCGTGTGGAGCGAGTTCTGCGACTGGTACATCGAGTCCGTGAAGCCCCGGCTCTACGGGCGGGCGCCCGGCGGGGCCGAGGCCCTGGCGACCCTGCGCGACCTGCTGTCGGCGATCTGCCGGCTGCTGCACCCGATCATGCCGTTTGTGACGGATGCCATCTGGAAGCAGCTCGCGGGTGAGGATGCGACCGTGGTGCTGGCGGACTGGCCGTCCGCGGGCGCGCGCGAGCCGCGGGCCGAGGCGGATTTCGGGCGCGTGATGGAAATCGTGGGCGCCATCCGCACGCTGCGCGCGGAGCAGGGGGTGCCGGCGGCGGCTCGCGTCAGGGCGATGCTCGAAATTTCGCCAAATTCGGGGCCTTTGCCGGAAGGGGCTGGGGGGCTCATTCGGGAACTTGCTCGCGCGGAAAGCGTCGAAGTTGGGCGGGCCGCGGGCGCAGGGGCGAGCCTGGTGACCGGGGACGGCACGACGGTTTCCCTGGCCCTGGGGGCGGCGGACGCGGAGGCGGCGCGGCGCCGGCTCGAGCGGGACCTGGCGGCGGCATCGGCCGAGCTGGAGCGTGTGCGGAGCCGGTTGGGCAATGGCGACTTCGTGGCGAAGGCCCGACCCGAGGTGGTCGCCCGGGAGCGGAGGCGCCAGGAGGACCTGCAGGCTGCCCTGGCGGGCATGGAGCAGCAGCTGGCGCGATTGGGCGGATGACAAAAACTGGTTGCTCCGCCACCGGGGCGCCAGGTATGATGGAAACCAGCCATCAGCCGCCGCTCGTCCTGGCCTCCGGATCCCCGCGCCGGCGCGAGATCCTGCGCCAGCTTGGGCTGGACTTCCGTGTCGTGGTGCCCGACCTCGACGAGGAGGCCATCCAGGGGCCGAGCCCGGGGGAGACGGCGCGGCTGCGGGCGGTCGCGAAGGCCGAGGCCGTGCGCTGCCCCGGGGGGCTCGTCCTCGCCGCGGACACGCTGGTCGCCCTCAGCGGGCGGGTGTACGGCAAGCCGGACGGGCCAGCCGCGGCCGAGGCCATGCTGGCCGAGCTGTGCGGCCGGCGGCACGACGTGTGGAGCGGCCTTTGCCTCGCGGCGGAGGGCCGGATCTGGTCGCAGGTCGCGCGGACGCGCGTATGGCTGCGAGCGGCGGCGCCATCGGCCATCGCCGCGTACGTGGCGACGGGCGAGCCGCTCGACAAGGCCGGCGCGTACGCCGCGCAGGGGCGGGGCAGCTGGCTGGTGCGGCGGATCGAGGGCTGCTTCTGGAATGTGGTCGGGCTCCCAGTTTCGGCTCTCGTGGATGGGCTCCGCGTGTTTGGATATGAGGTGGTGCCCTGAGCGGACCACCTCCGGGGAACGGTGAGGACCCATGCTTGGACCCGCGCGCCTGCGCATCGAACGGTGGCCCGCCTCCGACCGGCCGCGCGAGCGGCTCATCCGCAACGGACCCGCCGCCCTCAGCGACGCGGAGCTGCTTGCCGTCGTGCTTGGCACCGGACACAGGAGCGGCGCCGGGTCGGCGCTGGACCTGGCCCATCAGCTGCTCGGCGAGCGGGGCCTGCCCGGGTTGCTGGACCTGGGGCCGGCGGGCCTTTTGTCCACGTCCGGCGTGGGCGAGGCCAAGGCGGCGCGGGTCGCGGCCGCCCTCGAGCTGGGTCGGCGCGGCACCCGGGGGCGCCTGCCGGGCCGGCCCCAGCTGAAGAATCCGTCCGATGTGGTGGCCGCCGCGGCCGACCTGCTGGCGGGTGCTGACCGCGAAAGGCTGGTGGTGCTCTCAGCCGACACCAAGCACCGCCTGCTAGGGTCCGATGTGGTGTCGATCGGGACGCTCGACGGCTCGCCCGCCCACCCGCGCGAGGTGTTCAAGCCGGCCATCAAGCGCAGCGCCGCTGCTGTCTTCCTGGTCCACAACCACCCGAGCGGCGACCCGACGCCCAGTCCCGAGGACCGGGCGGTCACCCGACGCATGCATCAGGCCGGGAAGCTCCTTGGGATCCCACTACTAGATCACGTCGTGGTTGGCGATACACGGTACGTCAGCCTGCGTGCTGAAGGGATGATCGATTAGATGGCCACGCCCCGCAAAGAGCCGGGGTTTATGAGCCGCCTCGGGGCCTTCTTCTCCCGGGACATGGGCATCGACCTTGGCACCGCCAACACGCTCGTCTACGTGCGGGGACGCGGCATCGTGCTCCAGGAGCCCTCGGTGGTGGCCATGCAGAGCGACACGAAGGCGACCCTGTCGGTCGGCAACGACGCCAAGCGCATGATCGGCCGCACCCCCGGCAACATCGTGGCGGTGCGGCCCATGAAGGACGGCGTGATCGCCGACTTCGACATCACCCAGACCATGCTGCGCTACTTCATCGCCAAGGCCAGCCGCGGCCGCACGCTGATGCGGCCGCGTGTGGTGGTGGCCGTGCCGTCGGGCGTGACCGAGGTCGAGAAGCGGGCGGTCAAGGACGCGGCGCAGCAGGCCGGCGCCCGTGAGTGCCACACGATCGAGGAGCCGATGGCGGCGGCCATCGGGGCGGGCCTGCCCGTGCATGAGCCGACCGGCAACATGATCGTGGACATCGGCGGGGGCACGACGGAGGTCGCCATCATCTCGCTCGGGGGGATCGTCACCCACCGCTCGATCCGCGTGGCCGGGGACGAGATGGACGAAGCGATCGTGAACTATGTCAAGCGCAACTACAATCTCCTGATCGGCGAGCGAACCGCCGAAGAGGTCAAGATCGGCATCGGCTCGGCCTATCCGGTCAACGACGGGGAAACGATGGAGGTTAGGGGGCGCGATCTCGTCACGGGCCTGCCGAAGAACCTGGCCCTGACGGCGGCGGAGGTGCGCCAGGCCCTGGCGGAGCCGGTCAACAGCATCGTGGAGGCCGTCAAGGTGACCCTGGAGCGGACCCCGCCAGAGCTGGCCGCCGACATCATGGACCGCGGGATCGTGATGAGCGGCGGCAGCAGCCAGCTGCGCGGGCTCGACCGCAAGGTGGCCGAGGAGACCGGCATGCCGGTCCTGCTGGCCGACGAGCCCCTGCTGTGCGTGGTGCGCGGGACCGGCCGCGTGCTGGAGGAGATCGAGACGCTGAAGCGCCTCTGATGGATCGCACGGGCTCCTCCCGTGCAATCGCGGGGTCAGCGAGGGGGCGGGGCTGCTGTGCGGGTGGTCGCGGCGAGCCGCCGGTTCTGGGTGGCGATCCTGGTGGTGCTCGCGCTGGTGGCGGCGGAGGCCGTGACGGGCGGCAGCCCGCGCGGGGTCGGTGCGGTGCGCGGTCTGTTGCTGGAGGCGCTGGCGCCTTTCGCCACGGCCGTCTCGGCGGCCGAGGGCGAGGTGCGGAGCGTGGACGCCTCCGTGGCCGAGCTGGTGGCCCTGCGCTCGCAGAACCTGCGCCTGCAGCGCGAGGTCACGGCGCTCGGCCAGGAGAGCACCGCCCTGCAGGAGCTGACCCAGGAAAATGCCCGCCTGCGGGCGCTGTTGGACCTGAAGGCCTCGCTCTCGGCACTTTTGCCGTACCCGGCCGGCGCCGTGGCCGCCCGCGTGATCGCCCGCAGCCCGGCCACGTGGTGGAGCGGCGTGCTCCTCGACAAGGGCAGCGCCGACGGGGTTAAGGCCAACATGATCGCCATGGCGCCAAGCGGCCTGGTGGGCCGGGTCTCCTCGGTCACGCCGCACACCGCGACGGTGAACCTGCTGACCAACCCGGACAGCGCCGTCGGCGGAATGGTGGAGCGCGCCAGCTCGCGCGACGCCGGCGTGGCGTTCGGCGTCGTCGGCCAGACGGATCTCAGCATGGAGTTCTTTGACGCGCAGGCCGACGTGCAGCCTGGCGACACCATCGTGACGTCGGGCCTCGGCGGCATCTTCCCGAAGGGCCTGCCCGTCGGCCAGGTCGTCTCGGTCGCCGCGCCGCGCTACGGCGAGGTGCGGACCGCCGTGGTGGCTCCGGCCGTGGACCTCGCGAACCTGGAGGAGGTCCTGCTGGTGCAGGCGCCGCCGGGCGGCTCGTGATGACCCCTCACCCTCCACGGCGCGGGGCCCGCTGCCCCGCGGACCCCACCGCCGTGCGCATCCGGCTGCCGAACCGGCACCATCCACGGCGCGGGGCCTGCTGGCCCGCGGACCCTGCCGCCGTGCGCATCCGGCCGCCGCTCCATGACGCTTCAGGTCGGAGCGACCGATGCGCATGAGCTGGCTGCCCAGCGTGGCCGTTCTGCTTCTTTCGATCATCTGCCAGGCCACGGTCGTGCCCTACCTGGCCGTCTTCCACGCCCAGCCCGACTTCGTGGTGACGGCGGTCATGCTGATCGGCCTGATCGGCGGCGATAGCGCCGGCGGGTTCTACGGCGTGGCGGCCGGCCTGTGCCTTGACGTCTGGCGCGGGCGGCAGATCGGCCTCTTCGCGCTCGGTTACGGGATGGCCGGTTACCTGGCCGGGATCGTGGGCGCGCGCGTCTACCCTGGCCGCGCCGGCGTCCGCTTCCTGACGGCCACGCTCGGCACCGTGCTGGCTCAGGCGATCGTGCTGGGCCTCTACCGGCTGAGCCACGGGCTGGTGGACTGGTCGGCGGTGGAGCGTACGGTTGCCGTGCAGGCCGTCTACGACGGCGTGCTCGCGGTCATCGCCTATCCGCTGATGATCCGGCTGCGGCGCGGCGTCGCGCCGACGCCCTAGGGACGCGCGCGGGATCCAGGGCGCGAAGGATTCTAAGGGAGGGGCCCCCTTGGACGACGACCGGCAGCGTTGGACGGAAGGGAAGGCCACGGCGGCGATCGTGGTGCTCTGTCTGGCGTTTGCCGCACTGATCGGCCGGCTTGCGATCCTGCAGATCGGCGACGGCGCGCATTATGCCGCCGTCGCCACGGGCCAGCAAATCCGCGAGGTGCCGGTGGCGGCGCCGCGCGGTCAGATCATCTCCAGCGACGGTGTCGTGCTGGCGACCGACATCCCGTCGCCGACGGCGGAGCTGGTTTTCACCCCGAACGCCCTCTCCCCCGCCGAGGTCAGCCTGCTGTCCAAGATCCTTGCCATCCCCACCGCCGTGATCCAGGCGGCCGATAAGCAGTTGTACAACCAGCCGGCGTACGACCCCGTCCGCCTGAAGACGGCCCTGAGCTCGACGGAGGCCACGGTGCTGGAGGAGGACCGGGCCCAGCTGCCCGGCGTGCAGGTGGTCTACGAGCCCGTGCGGTACTACCCGGGCCTGCCGGCTTGGCCATTCCCCGGCCAGGACCTCGCCTCGCACGTGCTCGGGTACGTGCAGATCGGCGCCAACCCGCTGGACCTCGTCGGCGCGTATGGCCTGGAGCAGTCGTTCCAGGGCCCGCTGACGGTGAACGGCACGAAGATCCTGGGCCTGGCCGGCGTCGATGGGACGGAGGAGGTCGCTGTCGACGCGGCCGGCCGGCCTCAGCAGGTCCTGGCCGAGAAGCCGCCGGTGCCGGGCAACAACATCGTAACCACGATCAACGCCAACCTTGAGGCGGTCGCCCAGGCGGAGCTCAACCGGCACATCGCCAGGCTCCGGGTCTATTCCGGCTGGGGCCCGCCCGACAACGGCCCGTTCCCCACGGCCTACTCCGGCGCCGTCGTCGCCATCGATCCCAACACCGGCGCTGTGCTGGCGCTGGCGTCCGAGCCGCCCTTCAATCCCAACGACTTCGCCCAGGCGACCGACGTGCTGCCCGGCACGCCGGCCTGGCAGCTCTGGCAGCAGCAGTGGCAGCAGCTGAACAGCCAGCCCGGGCGGCCGCTCGTGGACCATGCCATCTCCGACCTCTTCCCGCCCGGCTCCACCTTCAAGCCCATCACGGCCCTGGCCGCGCTGCAGGCCGGCGTCGTCACGCCGTATGAGAAGCTCAGCTGCCCCGGCGCCCTGGAGGTCACGCCAGGGTACTACAAGCACGACTGGGTGCTGAGCGGGCAGGGCATCGTCAACCTGTTCCAGGCCATCGGCGTCTCCTGCGACACCTACTTCTATAAGGTCGGGGCGCAGACGGGCATCAGCGCCATCGACGCGATGGCGAAGCAGTTCCTGCTGGGCCAGCCGACCGGCCAGACGGCCCTCGCGGGCGAGATGCCCGGCCAGATCGCCAGCCCGGCCGTGAAGGCCAGGATCTTTCCGGGCCAGCCGTGGTACCTGTCCGAAACGATGGACGCGTCGATCGGGCAGGGGTACACCTCCATCAACCTGCTCGAGTGGGCCGACTACGTGGCGGCGCTGGCGAACGGCGGCACCGTGTACCAGCCCTATTTCGTCAAGGAGGTCACCTCCCCGACGGGCAAGGTGCTCGCCACATACAGCCCCGTCGTCCGTGCCCACGTGAAGGTGCCGGCGAGCGACTTCCAGGTGATCCATCAGGCCATGGCGACCACGACCCAGTACAACCCGAGCTGGGTGCCGAGCGGCGTGTATTCCAACTGGGGCACGGCCGCCTTCCTGTTCACCAACTACTACGCCGAGCTGCAGAAGCTGGGCAAGAGCATGGTGATCGCGGCCAAGACCGGGACGAGTCAGGTCGCGGGCATCAACGACGGCGAGTTCATCTGCTACGCACCGGCCAACAAGCCCACGATCGCCATCGCCGTGTACGTCCAGCATGGCGGCGGTGGCGCGATCTCGGGGTCACAGATCTGCCAGGCGATGGTGGAGCAGTGGTTCGGGCTGCCGAACACCCTGCAGCCTCCGCTCGTCGCCCAGACGCCGCCCGGCCCCAAGACGACCGCCGACGCCGCAGGCAGGGTTGCCGCGCCTTAGCCGTGGGAGCCTCGCGCTCGGCGGCCGCCTCCCCGCACCGCCCCGCGTGGAAACACCCACGGCGGGGCCCATGTGCCGGGACTGCTCGGCCGCGATCGCTGCGGTATGCTGAGGGTGCGGATGGAACGTGGGGGGTGTTTCGAGGTTGGCGGAAGGCAAGGGCGGCCTTGAGGATGTCGTCGCCTGCGATTCGGAGATTTGCTTCATTGACGGCAAGCAGGGGCGGCTCCTTTACCGCGGCTACGACATCACGGAGCTGGCTGGGCATGTGAGTTTCGAGGAGGTCTGCTACCTCCTCTGGTACGGCGACCTCCCGAATTCGGGCCAGTTGAAGGAGCTCCGTGGCCGGCTGGCTGCCGCGCGGGTCCTGCCCGCGGGGATCGTCCAGCTGCTGCGCGAGCTGCCCCCGGCACGGCCGATGATGAGCCTGCGCACCGCCGTCTCCGCCCTGGGCCTCTATGACCCCGAGCGCGACGACAACAGCCTGCCGGCCTGCCAGCGCAAGGCGGAGCGGATGACGGCGCAGATGCCGTCCCTGGTGGCGGCCCTCGCGCGCCTGAGCGAGGGCAAGGAGCCTGTGGCGCCGCGGGCCGACCTCGGTGAGGCGGCCAATTTCCTCCACATGATGCGGGGCTCCGACCCGGAGCCGCTGCAGGTCGAGGCCATGGACATGGCCCTGGTCCTGCACGCCGACCACGAGCTCAACGCGTCGACCTTCTCCGCGCGCGTGACGGCTGCCACCCTGGCCGACATGCACGCCGCCATCACGTCGGCCGTGGGCACGCTCGAAGGGCCGCTGCATGGCGGCGCCAACGAGGAAGTCATGCGTATGCTCGTGAAGATCGGCGCGCCCGAGAAGGCGGCCGCGTTCGTGCATGACGCGCTGGCGGCCGGTCAGAAGATCTCGGGCTTTGGCCACCGCGTCTATAAGACCGAGGACCCCCGCGCGACAATCCTGCGCCGCATGTCGCACGACCTCGGCGAGAGGGCGGGCAGCACGCTCTATTACGACATCACACGCGCCGTCGAGAAGGCGATCTTCGAGGAGAAGAAGCTCTACCCGAATGTCGACCTCTACTCGGCGAGCACGTACCACGCCATGGGCATCGCGACGGACTTTTTCACGCCGATCTTCGCGGTTTCGCGCGTCAGCGGCTGGAGCGCGCACGTGCTCGAGCAGTATGCGCACAACCGCCTGATCCGCCCGCGGGCGGAGTACGTGGGGCCCGGCGCGCGTCACCTTCCCGCGCAGGCGGCGCGCTAGCTAGCCGCTCCGGCCGCGGCGGCGACCCGTCCCGCGCTCCCGCCCGGGCCAGCCGCCGCGCCCAACCGCGTAAATGATCACCCCTTCGACAGCAGCGGACCGCCGTGTCCGCTGCTGTCGCCATCTCGACGCCCTTCGCCGGAGGGGAGCCCTCGCCGGCCGTGGAAAGCCAGGGCATGTCCGCTGACGTTCTGATACAGGCAACACGTACCGGCGTGCGAATCATGCTGCCCGATGGCGTCGGCGCCGACGCCCTTGCCGAGCTGGGCAGGCGCCTCGGAACGCCGCCCGCCCTCGCCGGCGCCACGGTGACGCTCGTGCCAGCCGGAGCCCTGCGCGTCAACGACCTGGGCGCGCTGGAAAATCTGCTGATCGGCAGGCACAGCGCCGTGTGCGTCGAGGTGGTGCGTGCCGCCGCTGTCGATGCCGGCGCCGGCCGCGGCACGGGCGCGCTCGCCGCTCCCGAAGCCCGTGCTCGCCAGGGCGATGGCCGTGCCGCGCCGGCCACGGGCGACTCGCTCCTTGTGCGCCGCACGCTGCGGTCGGGACAGCGAATCCGCTTCGCCGGCAACGTGGTCGTCCTCGGCGACGTCAACCCGGGCGCCGAAATCGTTGCCGGCGGCGACATCGTGGTCATGGGCACGCTGCGCGGGGTGGCCCATGCCGGTGCTGCGGGGGATGCGGACGCCATCGTGGCGGCCTTCCGCCTGCAGCCGACCCAGATCCGGGTGGGCGGCGTCATCGGCCGGTCCCCGGACGGTGCCTACGAGCGGCCGGAGATCCCCGAGATCGCCCGCGTGCGCGAGGGGGTCCTCGTGGTGGAGCGTCTGCAGCCGGGATTCGGCGAAATTGCCGCCGGCGACCGCCAGGCCTGAGCCCGGTGCTGCGTACAGTTGAGCGGAGGGATGGTCGTGGGCGAGGTCATTGTCATCACTTCCGGAAAGGGCGGCGTGGGCAAGACGACCACGTCGGCCAACCTGGGCGCAGCCCTGGCGGCACAGGGCCGCTCGGTTGTCCTGGTCGACGCCGACATCGGCCTGCGCAACCTTGACGTGGTGATGGGCCTGGAGAACCGAATCGTCTACGACCTGGTGGACGTGGTCGAGGGCTATGCGCGCGTGCGCCAGGCCCTGATCCGCGACAAGCGCTTCGAGAACCTGTGCCTGCTGCCTGCGGCGCAGACGAAGGACAAGACCGCGGTCAGCCCAGACCAGATGCGAGCCCTCTGCCATGAGCTGCGCGAGGAGTTCGATTTCGTGCTGGTCGACTCGCCGGCCGGCATCGAGCAGGGCTTTCGCAACGCCATCGCCGGCGCCGAGCAGGCGCTGGTCGTCGCCACGCCGGAGGTCAGCTCCGTGCGCGACGCCGACCGCATCATCGGCCTGCTCGAGGCGGAGCGGATGCCGCCACCGCGGCTGATCATCAACCGGATGCGCGCGTCCATGGTCCGCCGCGGCGATATGATGGACATCAGCGACATCATCGACATCCTGGCCATCGAGCTGATCGGCGTCGTTCCCGAGGACGAGGCCATCGTCGTGTCGACGAACCGCGGCGAGCCGGCGGCCCTGCTCCCCTCCAGCCGGGCCGGCGCCGCCTACCGCGACATCGCGCGCCGCCTCCGCGGCGAGTCGGTGCCCATTGCCGCCTCCGCCGCCCAGGAGGGATCGCTCTTCGGGCGGCTGCGCCGACTTTTGGGCGCACGCTGAAAGCGCCGCGATTCGAGCGCCCGCCGCGAGAGGTGATGGCACCGTGATGGAACTGATCAACCGCCTGCTGGGCCGCCAGCCCTCGCCCGGCAGCAAGGACGTGGCGCGGGAGCGCCTGCGGCTGGTGCTCGTGCAGGATCGCGCCAGCATCGCGCCCTCGCTGTGGGGCGCGCTGAAGGAGGACCTGCTGGCCGTCATCCGCCGCTACCTGGAGGTCGACGAGGACGCCGTCGACGTGCAGTTGGAGCGCGAGGGCGAGGCCATGGCGCTCGTGGCCAACATCCCCGTGCGCCGGTTCCGGCGCGCCGCCGGCGACAATCCGGAGTGACTCGGGGCGGCCAGCCCGGCCGCCTTAACATAACCTTCACGCAACTCACACACCGCCCACCCTCCGCGCGCCGCGGCGCACGCTACCCTTGTATTCGGGCCTCGTGCGGCCCGCCTCGGAAACGAGGACAAGCGCGTGAGGAGGGCTTCGATGCAATCCCGGTTGCGCATCACGTCCCGTTGGGCCGTCGGAGTGCTGGCCGCCGTCCTGCTCGCCGGCTGCGGTGGCGCCGCGGCGCCGGCAGGCAGCAGCACAGCAGCGTCTTCGACCTCAGGCGGCAGCGGCACCATCCCGCTGCTTGAGACCGGATCCAGCCTCCTCTACCCGCTGTTCAACATCTGGGTCAAGTCGTACCAGTCGATCGCCCCCAGCGTGCAGATCACCACCGAGAGCACGGGCAGCGGCACGGGCATCTCCCAGGCCGTCAAGGGCACGGCGCAGATCGGTGCCTCCGACGCTTATATGTCGGACTCGCAAATCAAGCAGAGCCCGAACATCCTGAACATCCCGCTGGCCATCTCGGCGCAGCAGATCAACTACAATATCCCGAGCCTGAACAGCCAGCACCTGCACCTGAGCGGGCCAGTCCTGGCGCAGATCTACGAGGGCAAGGTCACCAAGTGGAACGCCCCGGCCATCGCCCAGTTGAATCCGGGCGTGACGCTGCCGAACCAGACGATCATTCCCGTGCACCGCACGGACGGCAGCGGCGACACGTTCATCTTCTCGCAGTATCTGAGCTTCTCCGACCCGAACGGCTGGGGCAAGGCCGTCGGCTATGGCACATCCGTGAACTTCCCAGCAGTCCCGGGCGGCATCGGCGCGAACGGCAACCCCGGCATGGTTCAGGCGCTGAAGCAGACCCCGTACTCGATCGCATACGTCGGCATCAGCTTCCTCAACCAGACCAACCAGGCCGGGCTGGGCTACGCGGCCCTTGAGAACAAGAACGGCAAGTTTGTCCTTCCGACCGCCAGCACGATTTCGGCGTCAGCCGCTTCCGTGGGCTCCTCGACCCCGGCCGACGAGCGGATCTCCATCGTGTTCACGCCCGGCGACAATTCCTACCCGATCGTGAATTACGAGTATGCCGTCGTGAGCACCAAGCAGGCCAACGCCGCCACCACCAAGGCGGTCAAGGCCTTCCTGAACTGGGCCGTGTCGAGCACGGGTGGTAACACCTCCTCTTTCCTGGATCAGGTTCACTTCATCGCCCTGCCGCCGGCGATCGTCCAGCTCTCGCAGGCGCAGATCAGCAAGATCGGAAGCTAGCCGGGGTGCGACGGCGACGGGGCCGCGAGGGCGAGTGGACGTACGGGGTGCTGGTCGGCGTCGGTGCCGCCAGCGCCCCCGTCATTCTTGGTCTGCTGACCGTGACGCTGATTGCGTTCGCCTGGCCGTCCGTCGTCTGGAACGGCGTCCACTTCTTCACGAGCAAGGCCTGGCAGCTCGGTAACCTCTATCAGGGCCAGCCCGTCGTCCGTGGCGGCTACCAGGCGGCGCCGGGCGCCGAGTACGGCATGGTGGTCTTCGCGGTCGGGACCGTCCTCAGTTCCATCCTGGCCCTCGTCCTGGCTGTGCCCGTCGGCATTGGCGTGGCCGCAACCCTGTCCGAGCAGGCCGGCCCGAGCCTGGGCGCCGTGCTGGGCTTCTTCGTCGAGCTGATCGCAGGCGTGCCGAGCGTCGTCTTCGGGCTCTGGGGCTTCATCGTGCTCGTGCCGTGGATCCGGACCAGCCTCGGCCCCCTGCTCGAGCGCCTGCTGGGCTGGATCCCGTTCTTCGCCGGGCCCGTCGCCAGCGGGGCTGGCCTGCTCGCCTCTGGCCTGGTGCTGGCTGTCATGGTCCTGCCCATCATCGCGGCGATCAGCCGCGACGCGCTGCAGGCCGCCCCGCGCGAGCTGCGCGAGCAGGGCCGCGCCCTGGGCCTGACCGACTGGGAGGTTCTCCGCGGCCTTCTGTTGCCGGTGGCTTGGCCGGGTATCCTGGGCGGTATCACGCTGGCGCTGGGCCGGGCCCTGGGCGAGACGATGGCCGTCCTCATGGTCTGCGGCGGCGCCCTCGGCTATCTGCCGCCCAACATCTACAGCCCGATCTCGACTGTGGCGTCCAACGTGGTGGCCCTGTTGGACTCGGCCCAGACAGACTCGACCGGGATGGCCATTCACGCCCTGGCCGAGCTGGCCCTGGTTCTGCTTATCATTACAGTGGCGGTGAACGCGCTGGCGCCCCTGGCGGCGCGGAGGGGGCAGGCCTAGATGGTGGCGGTCGAGTCGGCGGCAGCCGCGCGCCCGACGCGGGTCGCAACCTCCGGCCGCGCGCTGAAGAGCCGCATCGCCGTCGTCGGTGCCTGGCTCTGCGTGGCCCTGGCCCTGCTCCCGCTGGTCCACCTGTTCATCCTTGTGGTCGGCAACGGGATCGGAGCACTGTCGCTGACCGTCCTGACGACCGTCACCCAGGGCACGGCCGGTGGCCTGCTCAACGCCATCCTCGGCACGTTCTGGCTCACGGCGCTTGGGAGCGTCATCGCGGTGCCCCTTGGCATCCTTGGCGGCGTCTTCTGCGGCGAGACCCGGAGGGGACGCGTCGTGGCGCTCCTGCGCGGTGTCGTGAACGTGCAGGCGGGTGTGCCGTCGATCATCGTCGGATACGTGCTCGACGTATTGCTGGTCCTGGACCTTGGTTGGGGCTTTTCGGCCCTGGCAGGCGGCCTGTCGCTCGCCATCATCATGCTGCCGTATGTGCTGCGCGCCACCGACCTGGCCGTCGGCCAAGTGCCGGAGGAGCTGCGGGAGGCGTCGTTGGCTCTGGGCGCCAGCCACCCGCGCACGGTGAGCGGCGTGGTCATGCGCGCAGCCCTGCCTGGGATCGCCACGGGCGTGCTGCTGGCCCTGGGCATCGCGGCGGGCGAAACGGCGCCGCTGATTTACACGGCCGGCTGGTCCCAGTACGTGCCGAACCTGGCACTGACCCACGTGCCCGTCGGCTACCTGACCTACGCGGTCTGGACGTTCATCAGCACGCCGTTCAAGGCAGCGAACGAGCTCGCCTACGCGGCCGCGCTGCTGCTCATGGTCCTGGTCCTGGCGCTGAACATCGTGGCCCGCCTGGTCATCCGGAGGCGATAGGATTGAGCTCGGCCGTCCAGGAGCCGGCGGACGCCCCCGCCGTCATCCGGAGCCGCGGCTTCCACCTTTATTACGGAGCTGTCGGTGCCCTGAAGGGCATCGACCTCGACGTACCGGCCAGGCGGATCCTGGCCATCGTCGGGCCCTCGGGCTGCGGCAAGTCGACCTTCCTGCGCGCCCTGAACCGGATGCACGACCGCGTGCCCAACGTGCGCATGGAGGGCACGATCACCTTCGACGGCCAGGACATCTACAGCCCGACCGTGGATGTGGTGGACCTGCGCCGCCGCGTCGGCATGGTGTTTCAAAAGCCGGTGGCCTTCCCGATGAACGTGTATGACAATGTCGCGTACGGGCCGCGGCTGCACGGCCTGATGCGCGGCCGCGCCCAGCTGGATGCCCTGGTCGAGCAGAGCCTGCGCCAGGGCGGCGTCTGGGATGAGGTCAAGGACGGGCTGCGCCGCCCGGCCGCCTCGCTCTCCGGCGGCCAGCTGCAGCGCCTGGCCATCGCCCGCGCCCTGGCGGTCAGCCCCGAGGTCATCCTGCTGGACGAGCCGACCTCGGCCATCGACCCGATCGGCACGGCCCGCATCGAGGAGACGCTGCAGCGGCTGGCCGGCGATTACACCATCGTCCTTGTGACGCATAACCTCCAGCAGGCTGCCCGCATCTCCGACCGCACCGCATTCTTCCTCAACGGCGAGCTGGTCGAGGAGGGGCCGACCGAGACGCTGTTCCACCGCCCGCGCGACCCGCGGACGGACGAGTACCTGACCGGCCGCTACGGCGGAGGAGGCAGCCGATGACGCGCGTCTCGTTCCACGACGAGCTCCGCCAGCTGCAGGAGGCCATCGCCGCGCTCGCCGTCTCCGTCCGCGAGGTGATCTTCCGGGCGGTCCAGGCGCTGGAGCACACCGACGGGGAGGCCGGCGAGCGCATCGTCGCCGGCGACGACGTCATCGACCGCCGCGTGGCCGAGCTGGAGGAGGAGTGCTATAAGCTCCTCGTCCTCCACCAGCCCATGGCCGGCGACCTGCGCACCATCGGCGCCGCCCTGCACATCCTGATCGACCTGGAGCGCATGGCCGACCACGGCGTGGACATCGCGCGCACGGCCGTCCGCCTGCGCGGCGAGAAGCTGATCAAGCCCCTGATCGACATCCCGCGCATGGCCGCCCTCTGCCAGGAGATGATCTCCCGCGCGCTGGACGCGTACGTGCAGGGCGACGCCGTCAAGGCCGAGGCGCTGGTGGCCCTGGACGACGTGGTCGACAAGCTGTACTCGCAGGTCTTCCGCGAGCTGCTGCTGATCATGATGCAGGACCCGCACACCATCAACCAGGGCACGCAGCTGCTGTTCGTGGCGAGCCACCTGGAGCGTATCGCCGACCACACCACCAACCTGGCGGAGGCCGTCCTCTACGCCGTCCGCGGCGAGCGCCGGGAGCTGAACGACTGATGCACGAGCGCGTGCTCGTCGTCGAGGACGACCCGCCGATCCGCGAGCTGCTCAGCTTCCACCTCGAGCGGGCCGGCATGGCCGTGCGCGCCCTGCCCACCGCCCGCGAGGCCCTGACGACGGTGAACGCGTGGCACCCCGACGTCGTCCTGCTCGACCTGATGCTGCCGGATGGCTCCGGCCTCGACCTCTGCCGGCAGATCCGCGAGGGCGCCCCTGACGCGGCCTCGGCGCCCGGGCTGATCATGGTCACGGCCCTCAACGAGGAGAGCGACCGCGTCGTCGGCCTGGAGATGGGCGCCGACGACTACATCACCAAGCCGTTTTCGCCCCGCGAGCTGGTGGCCCGGGTGCGCGCCGTGCTGCGCCGCCGCCAGGGCGAGCCGGCCAGCCCCGCGCCCGCCCGCCGCATCGGCAGGCTGAGCGTCGATGTCGAGCGCCTGCGCGTGATGGTCGGCGAGCAGCCCGTGGAGGCCCTCACGCCCACCGAGTTCCGCATCCTGGCCGCCCTGTTCGACGCCGGCGGCCGCGTCCTCTCGCGACAGCAGCTCATCGACCGCGTCTGGGGCGCCGACTTTTACGGCGACCTGCGCACGGTGGACGTCCACATCCGCCACATCCGCGAGAAGCTGGGCCACGCCGGCGCCGGCGAGGTCGTGGAGACGGTGCGCGGCTTCGGTTACAGGCTGGCGGCCGAGCCCGGCTGAGGCGGCTCGCTCGGCCGCGGGAAGACGCACGTGAACGTGCTCCCGTTGCCCGGCGCGCTCTCGACCAGCACCCGCCCCCCGTGCGCCTCGATCACGTGGCGGACGATGGCCAGGCCGAGCCCCGTGCCCCCGCTCTCCCGGCTGCGCCCCTTGTCGACCCGGTAGAAGCGTTCGAACACCCGGGACTGCTCGCCGGCCGGGATGCCGATCCCCGTGTCGCGCACCGAGGCGAAGACCCCGCGCGCATCCGTCCCCGTCCGCACCTCGATCGCCCCCCTGGGCGGCGTGTAGGCGATGGCGTTCGCCACGAGGTTATCGAGGGCGCGGCGCAGCTCGTCCGCGTATCCCGCCACGATGGCGGGCCCGTCCTCACCCCGGGTCAGCGTCAGCTGGCGATTTTGGGCGCGCGCCTGCGCGCGCTCGCAGACGTCGGCAGCCAGGTCGTGGAGGTTGACGGGCTCCGGCGCCGGGCGCCAGGCCTCCGCCTCCAGCCGCGCCAGCTCCAGCAGGTCGCGCACGAGGTCGGTCATGCGCTTCGCCTCGCGCAGGACCAGGCCGGCGAAGCGGCGCCGCTCCTCCGGACTGAGGTCGCTCTCCTCCGACAGCGTCTCGGCGAAGCCGCGAATCGTCGTGAGGGGCGTCTGCAGCTCGTGGGAGACGTTGGCGACAAAGTCGCGCCGCATCTGGTCGACGGCATGACGATCGGTGACGTCGCGCAGGACGAGGAGGGCGCCGCCCTCCTCCTGGGCCGGCAGGATGCGCACCTCCAGGTAGCGGCGCGGCGGCCCCGAGAGGACGTGGACCACGGTCTCCGCCTGGCCGGTGGCCTGCGCGCGGCTGAGGGCCGCATCCAGGTCCGGGTCGTGGAAGATGGCGATCTGGCTCATGCCCAGAAGGCGCGCCGTCAGCCGCGGCCAGATGCCGTACGCGGCCTCGTTGGCCAGGAGAACCCTGCCGGTGCGGTCGACGAGCATCACCCCGTCGACGAGGCCCGACAGCACACTCTGCAGGCGGCGGCGCTCCTCGCGGCTGGCCTGCGCGTCCTGCATTCTCCGCTCGATCATCTCGTCGAGCGCGAAGGCGATGTCCTCGGGGTCGCGGCTCGCCACGGGCGGCAGTCCGATCAGCTCCCGGCCGCGGTCAGCCGCTGCCGCGGCTGCGACGGTCAGGCGGCGGCTCCGCGCCTCCGCCCGGGCGGCCACCACGCGCCCCGCGACCACGGCGCCGATTGCCGCGCCCAGCAGGCCGGCCACCAACCAGAACACCTGCACACCCCCGCACCATGGTAAGCGCGGGTCGTCCCGCGCGCACGCGGTTCAAAGGTAAGCGCGGGTCGTCCCGCGCGCACGCGGTTCAGCGGTTCAAAGGTAGCGCGGGTCGTCCCGCGCGCACGCGGCTCAGCGGTTCAACGGTAAGCGCGGGTCGTCCCGCGCGCACGCGGTTCAGCGGTTCAAAGGTAAGCGCGGGTCGTCCCGCGCGCACGCGGT
>DAHVAF010000161.1 GCA_027314765.1 Clostridia bacterium
GAGGTACCCGAACAGGGGGCGCACCACCAGCTCCTGCAGGGGAACCAGCCTCGCCACGGGACGGCCACGCTTGGTGATCACGATTTCGGACCGCCCGGTGCGCACCTCCTCGATCAGTTGGAGGCAGCGCGTCTTGAACTCACCGGCCGGAACTTCCATGGCGATGACCTTCTTTTGCGACTATGGTGTTATCTCATAGTCATTATAGACGGCCGCGCAGGCGGCCGGGACCGCGAACGCGAACGGGGACGCATGTATCCGACTGAGGACCACGAGCGGGCCGTTACGGCGGTGGCGGGTCACTTTCAGGCGCGGCGGGGCGTCTGGGCCCTCGTCCTGGTGGGCAGTCTCGGCCGAGGTGCCGGGCGTGTGGACTCGGACGCAGACCTCGCCATCTTCCTCGACGGGCCCTTCGATCTCGCGGCGGAGGCGGCTGCCTGCGCCGCGGCGGTGGGCGGCACGGTGTCGCAGAATCGCGGCATCGTGGTGCACGGCGTCCGCGTGGATTTGGAGCCCACGGAGGGCGACGTGCGCCCCTTGGGCGGACTCGCCCGTCTCGACCCGTACGAGCTCGAGGTCGGGGCGCTCGCCATCTACGCGAAGCCGCTGTGGGATCCGAGCGGACGGTGGCAGGCGTGGCGCCAGCAGTTCCTGCCCTACCTCCCGGACGCGGTGCGCGCCGAGCGCATGGCGGTCATCGCGTCGGACTTCGAGCACAACCTCCGCGAGGTGCGGCGGATGGCGCCGCAGGGCGAGTTCTTCGAGGCGCTGCTGCGGCTGATCTACGCCCAGCGCTATATGATGCACTTCCTCTTCCTCAGGGCGCGGATCTACCCCGTCGACTACACTAAGCACGTGGCTTGGCAGTGCCGCGAGGTGCTGCGGCTGCCGGAGCTCGTGGCGCCGCTGCAGGACGCCATGGCTGTCGCACGCGGCGACGCAATGGCCGTTGCCGCCAAGGCGGACGAGCTCGCGGTGCTGTGGCGCCGCTTCTGCGACGAGGAGTGAGAACGGATGACCCCGCGCCCGCCCAAGCAGGACGAGATGGACGCGATCCGCTACGACACGCAGGGCTACGAGGCGATCCGCGCCGACCTGCTGGACACCTTTCCCTACGAGTACGCGGGCCGCGAGATCGAGCTGGTGCTGGAGACCGACGAGTTCACGTCGGTCTGCCCGTGGTCGGGCCTGCCCGACTTCGCCGCGCTGCGCATCACGTATGTGCCGGACCAGCTGTGCCTGGAGCTCAAGTCGTTCAAGTACTACCTCCTCTCCTACCGCCATGTCGGCATCTACTACGAGCACCTGACCCACCGCATCCTGGAGGACCTCGTCGCCGCCGTGCGGCCCCTGCGGATGCGGATCGAGGGCGACTTCAAGAACCGCGGCGGGATTGGCTGCAGGGCGTCCGCGGAGTACCGGCGGGCTGCGGCCGAGTGATGCCGGCTCACGACGGAGAGACGCCGGAGCGCGAGGCGTGGCGCCACGGGGTCGGGGGCGCACTGCTGGCCGCGGCTGAGGGCTGGGGCCGGGCGCGGGGCGCCGTGCTTGTCCGGCTGGACCCCTACGCCGCTAGCCCGGTGTCCGTTCCTTTCGATGAGCGCCGGATGGGCTACCGCCGCCGCGCCATCGTCTTCGAGAAGCGCTTGGTGTGAGCGGCAGCCGCCCGCGTCGGCGGGTGAGCCGCCGCCATTCGTAACACCGACGGCGCCGCATCGGTCTGTTGGCTGGCTGTCTCCGTGCGACGCAGGGGCCCAGTCGTGGGACCGACCTCGACGGCGGTCGCACGCCCACGCTCAGCGTGCAGGGCCCGCGCCGCAGCGGGCGAACGCTGTGCGAGGGGGTGCGCGGCGTGCCGGAGATCCAGCGCGAAGGAGCCCGTCTCTTCTATGAGGTCTACGGCCGTGGCGAGCCGGTGGTCCTGCTCCACGGCCGCGGCGGCAACACCCTGATCTGGTGGCAGCAGGTCGACGCGCTCGCGGCGCGCTACCGGTGTATCGTCATCGACCACCGGGGCTGGGGCCGATCGACCGGGCCAATGCTCGACCCCTGGGTGGACATGTTTGCCGAGGACCTTGCCGCCATTCTGGACGCGGAGGGCGTCGGCGGGGTGGCGCTTGTCGCCCAGTCGATGGGCGGCTACACGGCGAACACCTTCTGCGCCCGCCATCCCGGGCGCGTGCGGGCCGCCGTCATGAGCGGGACGACGGGCGGCCACGCCCCGGCCTCCATGCTGGCCGTGCAGCGCGAGGCCGGTGAGCGCAGCGAGGCGATGCGGGTCGCCTGGTCGGCTGGGCAGGGACCGCACCCGGCGGCGGGCGCCCGCATGTACGAGGAGCAGCCCGCGCTGGCCCGGCTCTACGAGATGATCAACGCGCTCAACCACAATCCGCCCGCCCCGGCCTTCCGCTCCGCACGGCCGGACCTCGTGCCGCTGGCGGTGCCGGCCGCGGCCACGCTCTTCATCACGGGGGAGGAGGATCCGCTCTGCCCAACCGCCCTGGTCGAGGCGTCGGCGGCCGAGGTGCCCGGCAGCCGGGTGCTGCGCATCCCGCGCGCGGGCCACTCGACCTACTTCGAGCGCGCCGACGTGTATAACCGTGCGGCGCTCGCCTTCCTGAGCGAGGTCTACAGTTAGCCGCCCCGGGGGATGGGCGACCTGCGGCCGGGTGCTGCGGGTGTTGGCCTTGCGGACGGAGGTCTACGGCAAACCGCTGGGACGGCGCGAATTGGCAGCGGCGCCGCGCGACGCTGCGCCGGGAGGGCTCCGCTTCAGGCGCGTCGCGGCTTTCAGCCCCAGAGGCTCGCTGACGCGGGCGGAGATGCGCAGCGTGTGAGCCTCGCCGTGGCAGGAAGTCGGACTGCCATGGCACAATCGCCGCGTCGGAGGTGCTCGTATTGAGGCGGATCGCGGTGGCAAGCCTGGCGGTGGTTGGGGCGTCGCTGCTCCTGGCGGCGTGCGGTCCCGCCAAGCCAGCCGCCAAGCCGCCCGCTGCGACCGCATCTGTCGCGACCGCCACCGCCTCGACCTTTGTGCCCGCCAAGGCGCCCGCCTGTCCGGCGGCGGCGCGCCTCGGCACGGGCTGGCAGTCCGAGAGCCTGCCCACGGGCGACACCCACGTCCTGGCCCTTGCCGCCACCGACCCCTGCCACGTGTGGACCGGAGGCACAACGGCCTCCGGAGCCGCATTTCTGCTCTTCAGCACGTCCGCCGGTATGGCCTGGACCGTTGGGAACCTGCCGCCCGGATATGCCGCCATTCGCGGCATCGCGATGGCCACCGCCACGAAGGGCTGGGCAGTGGCCGACACCGGCGGCACCGGGGCGGTCCTTGCCACGGTCGACGGCGGGCGGGACTGGACCCTCGCCAAGGCGTTCCCCGCCGCGGCCGACCTGGCCGGCATCGCCACGGACGGCGGCACCCGCATCTGGGCGGTGGGCCAGAGCCCTGCGCACCACGCGCTGATCTTCGCCAGCCAGGACGGCGGCCGCACATGGTCCGCGCAGACCCCGCCGGGCGGCACCCTCGCCCTGCAGAGCGTGGTCTCGGCCGGGGGCACCAGCGCCTGGGCAGGCGGGAGTCAGGGCGCGCTGCTTCTGACCTCCGACAGCGGCAGCCACTGGGTCCTGGCCCCCGGCACCACGCTCGGCACGACGGTGACCGGCCTGGCCGTGGCCGCCGGGCAGGCGTGGGCCGTCGGCTACCTGGCCGCGGACGCGGCGCACCGCGGCATCGGCCTGCACCGCGGCAGCAATCTCTGGCTGCCCCTGCCGTTCCCGGCCGGCACCGGCGAGCTGGACGCCATCGCCGCCAGCGGCACCAAGTACGCGTGGGCAGTCGGCCACGGTCCCGGCGGCGCCGCCAGCATCCTCGCCACAAGCGACGGCGGCACCACCTGGTGCCAGCAGGCGCCGGCTGGCGCCTTCGCTCTGGACGCCGTGGCCTTCGCCAACTCCGGCGCCGGTTGGGTGGGTGGAACGGGTGGGATCCTCGCGACGATCGACAGCGGCACGGCCCATTGACCGCTGGGCCGCACTCGCCGTCGCGGGACTGCTCCTGAGCGGCTGTGGCGGCGCGCCCGCCGCCCGCCCGGCGACCGCGACACCGGCCGCTGCGACGTCTGCCGCCACGGGAACAGCCACGGGAACAGCCACGGGAACCGGGACGGCGACGACCGCGCCGGCAGCGACTTCGCGGCCCACGGCAGCAGCGGCGCCCAAGGCCACAGCCCAGCCGCCGGCGACCGTATCCCGTTCGGCCGCCGCAGGCGGGCTGCCCCACTTCCGGCACGTCTTCCTCGTCGTGATGGAGAACCTGGGCTACGACGCGGCGATGGCGACCCCGTCCATCGCCAAGCTGGCCCACGAGTACGCCGCGGCGACGAACTACGACGCCGTGGCCCACCCCAGCCTGCCAAACTACCTCGCGCTCACGAGCGGCGGGACCTGGGGCGTGACGTCGGACTGCTTCACCTGCTACCGCAGCGAGCCGAACCTCGGCAGCCAGCTCTCAGGCGCCGGCGTGCCCTGGGGCGCGTACATGGAGGGCCTGCCGAGCTCCTGCGACCTCACGCCCTATTACCTGCCGGGGGACTACGCCGGCAAGCACGACCCGTTCCGCTATTTCACGAACATCCGCACGAGCCCGGCCCTGTGCGCGCACATCCAGCCGCTGGCCAACCTCAACCTGGCCCGGCCGCCGACCTTCGCCTGGATCACACCCAACCTCTGCCACGACGGCCACGACTGCCCGGCCAGCCAGGCTGGCGCTTGGCTCGACGGCTTCGTTGCGCAGGTGACGGCCAGCCCAGGCTGGCGGAACGGCGGCGTCCTCTTCGTGACCTGGGATGAGGGCAACGGCGGCGACACGCGGGGCGGCGGCGGCCACGCCCTGACGCTGGTGATCGCGCCGGGGCTCCCGCCGGGCGAGATGGTCGCCCAGCCCTTCAACCACTACGCGCTGCTGCACACGATCGAGGCCAGCCTCGGCGTGCCGCCCTTGGGCGCCGCCGCCCAGGCACCCGTGATGAGCGCGTTCTGGACGGGGCACTGACGGACGGCGCCGCGACGCCGTCGACGGTACGCGAGCCGGGTCCGTTCAGCCGACCGGTAGCGTGTCGCTCACGACGAGCGTTCCCTCGCACTCGGCCAGCAGGGTGCCGTCCGCGTCCCGGATCTCGGCCGCCGTATGCGCCAGGCGCCGCCGCCACTCCTTGACCCAGCCGCGGACGCGCAGGGCGGTGCCCGGGACGACCGGCACGTGCAGGCGGGCCGATAGCCGCCCCGGCAGCCCCGTGTGCCCACCGGCCGCCACGGCCCAGCCCATCGCCTCGTCCATCATGGTGATGAGCAGCCCACCGTGGATGATGCCCCGCCAGCTCACCCAGCCCGCCTCGGCCACGGTGTCCGCGGCCACACCGCCATCTTCAGCCCGAAACCGCAGGCCGATGCCGTCCGGGTTGTCCGTGCCGCAGGCAAAGCAGCCGGCGAGGTCGTGGTTCTGCGCGGGCGTTGGCATGGGCAAGGCCACCTCCGGCATCGGAATCGGCGGCCTCCGTCCGTGGCGAAATCCTTCGGGCACGGACGGCGCCCACGAGTCCATCGGAATCGAGGCGGTCTAACCGGCGGCGCTCGCGGACGGTTGGGCCGCCGCCTCCGCCCGCGGCAGCAGCCGCAGGGCGCAGATGACGCCCGCGATGGCGATCAGGACCCCGCCCATGAAGATGACGTGATACCCCGCCGTCTCCCACAGAATGCCGGCGACCAGGGGCACCAGCACGGAGCTCACGTGGTTGACCGTGATGCCGACGGCCAGGGTGGGCGCGAGGTCGGCCTCCGGGGCGTGCCGGTGCACCCAGGTGGTGAGGGCCACGTTGGTCGTGAAGAGGGCGTTGTCGGCAAGGTAGAGGGCCATCATGACCGCCTCGGACGTGGTCAGGGCGTACCCGGCGAAGATCGGGATCAGCAGGCAGCCGGCCACCACCAGGACCCAGCGCTCGCCCTTCTCGCGGATGATGCGCCCGACCTGCGCGGACGCGGCCAGCGTCAGCAGGCTCGACGCGAACAGCAGAATGGCCACCAGCTCCACGGGCGCGTGGTAGACCTCGACCAGGGCGAAGACGACGAACGTGATGAGGATCTGCTTCCGCCCGCCGTCGATCAGGGTGAGCACGTAGTACGGCAGGTACTTGCGCCGGATCACCCACCGTGGCCGGTCGGTCTGAGGCGCGCCCCGCAGCAGCATCAGCCCGAGGCCACCCGCAAACGCCACGGCCCCGGCCGGCAGGAACACCCCGCGCAGCCCGCCCACCATGGGCAGGATCGCCAGCACGATCAGGGTGCCGATGGGCCCGGCCAGCGAGCCCACACTGCCCATCCGGCTGAGGATGGTGCCGCCGCGCGCCGCGCGCTCGCCGCCCGTGGTGGCGCGCGTCGCGAACTGCAACCCGAGGGTGGACTGCACCGGCGCGAAGGTGTGGAACCCGAGCCCCCAGACAAACGACGCCATGGCCAGGAAGACGATGGTGTTGGCGTGGCCGGTCAGAGCCATGCCGATCCCCATCATCAGGAGGGCGAACGCGGCCAGGCGCGGCAGCGGCACCCGAGTGGCCAGGGCCGCCACCACCAGACAGAGAAGGCCCGAGCACTCGCGCACGGCCTCGACCACGCCGATCTGCAGGGGCGAGATGCCGAGCGCGCCCACGGCAAAGTTGTTGAAGACGGCGTTGTACATGCCCTGGGATATGTTCAGGGCGAAGACGCCGCCGATCAGCAGCGGCAGGCTGCGCCAGGCCGCCTCCCGCAGCTGGCCACGCCGCTCAGGCGTGGCCTCAATCGCCACGTGCCTTCACCCCTTCAGCCTGGGCCAGAACGGCCCGCGCGCGCTCCGCGTCGTGCGCGATCTGGGCGCGCAGGGCCTCGACGCTGGCGAACCGGTGCTCGCCCCTCAGTCTCGACACGAAGGCGACCCGCACGGGCGCCCCATACAGGTCGCCCGTGAAGTCGAAGATATGCGCCTCCAGCGTCTGCGGCCCGCCGCTGCCGAAGGTGGGCCGCACGCCAAGGTTGGCGACCGAATGCCGCCAGGCGCCTCCCACCCGCACCCGGACGGCATACACGCCCGCCTCCGGCAGCACGAGGCGGTGGGACACCTCCACGTTTGCGGTCGGAAACCCGATGCCGGCACCCCGCCCCTGGCCGTGCACCACGGTCCCCGGCACGTCGTACACGCGGCCGAGCATCTCGCGGCCCCAGGCGATCCTGCCCGCCAGCAGGGCCTCGCGGATGCGTGAGGACGAGATCGGAATCTCGCGCCAGGTCAGGACCGGCAGCGTCACGACCTCCATGTCGAGGGAACGGCCGACCTCACGCGCCAGATCCACCGTACCGGCCCCGCGATGGCCGAAGCGCCAGTCCGGGCCGGCATACAGGCGTCGCACGCGCCCGCGCGACGCGAGATCGCGGATGAAGTCCTCGGCGGTGACGGCCGCCATGGCGCTGTCAAAGCGCAGCTCCACGACCCGCTCAGCGCCGTGCTCGAGCAGCAGGCGCGCGCGATCCTCCCGAGATGCCAGCAGGGGCGGCAGGCTCCCGGGCCGGAGCACCTCCATGGGGTGGGGCTCGAAGGTCAGTGCCCCGGCCCGCGCCCCGGCCCGCGCCGCAGCCTTGACCGCCGCCCTCAGCACGGCCTGATGGCCGCGGTGGACGCCGTCGAACTTGCCGACGGCGACAAACCATGGCCCCTGCCCGCCGAGCTCCCCCAGGTCGTGGACGACGCCCGTCAAGACCACACCTTCTCCAAGCGGCCAGAGGCCGCCACAGCCACCAGGTTCCCGGCGTCGTCAAGGAGCCGCGTCCGCGGGACAGGCAGCCTCGCCGTCTGAATCCCGTGGTGTACCGCGGCAACCTCGCCCGAGTCCAGCTGCACGGCCGGCAGAAAGGACAGGGCCTCCGCCGGCGCCACCAGCGCCGATTCGACGCCCTCGGCCTGCAACTCCTCCAGCGTCGCGGTGTCCGCCAGGCGGACACCGCCACAGGCCGTACGAACCAGCGCCGCGAGGTGCGCCGGGCAGCCCACGGCCTCCCCCAGGTCCCGCGCCAGCGCCCGCACGTAGAACCCGCTGCCGCACTCGATGTCCAGCCACGCCCCAGCCGGCTCCTCCCAGCCCACGAGGCGAAGCGCATCCACATGCACGGTCCGCGCCTTGAGCTCGACGGCCTGCCCGGCCCGCGCGAGCTCATAGGCGTTGCGGCCCCCCAGCTTGACGGCGGAGTAAACAGGCGGCGTCTGCAGGATGTCTCCCAAAAAGCGCGGCAGCGCCGCCTCGACCCTGCCTGACGTAACGTGGGGGGTAGTCACGCACGTGGCCCGGCCGGCGCCGTCGAGCGTGTCTGTCGACACCCCAAACCGCACCAGCGCGCGGTAGGCCTTCGGGCGCTCCATGAGATACTCCGCGAGCCGCGTCGCCGACCCTAGACACACGAGAAGGACGCCCGCCGCCTCGGGGTCGAGCGTGCCCGCGTGGCCCGCGCGCTTCACGCGCGCAAGCCTCCGCACGGCCGTCACCGCCTGCTGTGAGCTTGGGCCGGGGGCCTTGCAGAGGGGGACGACACCCGTCACCGCAGGGCCGCGCGCGCGGCCGTGAGCACCGCGTCGTGCGCCTGGGCGAGGCTCATCCGCAGCGTGCAGCCGGCGGCGCGCGCGTGCCCGCCGCCCCCGAGCCGCACGGCGATGGCGCTGACGTCGACCCGGCGGGCGCTGCGCAGGCTGACCCGCACCTCGCCCCGCCCCTCGTCGCTGAACAGCACCGCCACCTCGACGCCCTCCAGGGAGCGCGGCAGGTTGACCAGGCCCTCGGTCTCGTACGCCGCCGCGCCGCTCTCCGCCAGCATGGGCGGCGTGACGTCCATCCAGGCCAGCTCGCCCTCCTGGACCAGCGTCGTCAGCGCCGCAGCCTCCAGCCGCACGGACGCCAGCGTGCGGCTGTCCCAGACCTGGCGCCCGACCTCGGCCGGCCGCACGCCGAGCCCGAGCAGTTGGGCGGCGATCCGGTGCGTGCGCGCCGTCACGCTCTGGTAGCGGAAGGAGCCCGTGTCCGTGACGATGGCCACGTAGAGCCCCATGGCGATCTCGGGGTCCAGCGCCACGCCGAGGGCGCGGATCAGGTCGTACGTGACCTCCCCGCACGCCGCGGCGTGCGGCTCGATGTAGTTGACGGCGCCGTAGCGCTGGTTGCTGCTGTGGTGGTCGACGTTGAGGATGGGCCCGGCGCGCTCCAGGTCGGCCGTGGCGCCGCCGATGCGGTCAAGGCTCGCGCAGTCCAGAAAGAGCGCCGTGTCGAAGCTGCCGCGCGTGGCCCCGGCGCCCACGACCCGGTCGGCCCCCGGCACGAACGCCAGGTTCGGCGGGATGGGGTCGGGCGCCACCACCTCGGCCGCCTTGCCCAGCACGCGCAGGGCCCGAGCCATGGCCAGCGTCGAGCCGATGCTGTCGCCGTCAGGCCGCACGTGCAGGACGAGCAGCACGCGGCTGGCGGCACCGAGCCGCTCCACGATCCGTCGCCGGTCCCGGGAGCGGGAGGTCAATCCTTGCGCTCCTTGGCCGGCTCTCGGGCCGGTTCCCGCTCCGCAGCCGGCAGCTCGGCCAACAGCCGCGCGATCCTGTCGCCGTGGGCAATCGACGTGTCGAGGGCGAAATGCAGCTCCGGCGTGTGGAAGAGGCGCACCCGCCGGCCGAGCTCGGTGCGGATGAACCCCTTGGCGTTCTCCAGGCCGCGCATGGTGGCCTGCTGGTCGGCCTCGGGACCGTACACGCTGACGAAGACCTTGGCGTAGCGCAGGTCGGAGCTGGCCTCAACGCGCACGATGGAGGCGAAGCCGACCCGCGGATCCTTCACCAGGCGCAGGATGTCGGCCAGCTCCTCCTTGATCCGCTCCGCCACCCGCTGCACCCGCTGCTCCGACATGAGATCCCGCCCCAACGGAACCGGTTTTGGGGGGCGGCGCGTACGCGCCGCCCTTCACGAACGCCCTCAGGCCCTCACCTCTCGGTGCTCGACGATCTCGAGCACGTCGCCCTCCTTAATGTCGTTGAACCGCTCCAGTCCGATACCGCACTCATACCCGGCCGCCACTTCGCGGGCGTCGTCCTTGAAGCGGTGCAGGGAGCTGATCGGACCCTCGTGCACGATGGTTCCGCCGCGCACCAGGCGGGCCATCAGCCCGCGGCGCACGATGCCGTCCTGCACGTACGAGCCGGCGACCGTGCCGGCGCCCGGCACCTTGAACGTGGCGCGGACCTCGGCCCGGCCCACGACCACGTCCTCGAACTTCGGGGCCAGCATGCCCGTGATGGCCTTCTCCAGATCGCCGATCAGGTCGTAGATCACGCGGTAGGTCTTGATCTCGACCCCCGCGCGCTCGGCCTCGCGCTCCGCGCCGGCATCCGGGCGGACGTTGAAGCCCACGATCACGGCCTTGGAGGCTGCGGCCAGCATCACATCGGACTCGTTGACGGGTCCGACACCGCCGTGCAGCACGATGACGCGGGCCTCGTCGTTCTTGACCTTCTCCAGCGACGCGCGCAGGGCCTCGAGCGAGCCCATCACGTCGGCCTTCAGGACGATGTTCAGCTCGCCGGCCGCCACGCCCTCGGCGCCAGACTTGCCCCACTCGGCGAGGGTCACGGCGCGGGCCGCGTTCAGGTCGCGCTTTCTGTCGGCGGCGCGGGCGGTGGCCGCCTCGCGGGCCGTGCGGTCGTCCTCCGTGACCTGGAACACGTCGCCGGCCTCGGGCAGCTCGTCAAAGCCCAGCACCTCGGCGGGGGTCGACGGGCCGGCCTCAGGCAGGGGCCTGCCGCGGTCGTCCGTCAGCGCGCGCACCCGGCCCGCGACGGCCCCCGCGACGAACGAGTCGCCGGGGCGGAGGGTGCCCGACTGCACCAGGACCGTGGCCACGGGGCCGCGGCCGCGGGCGATGCGGGCCTCGATGACGGTGCCGACGGCCCGGCGCTCCGGGTCGCCCTTCAGCTCCTGCAGGTCGGCGACCAGCAGGACCATCTCCATCAGACGGTCGATGCCCTCGCGCTTCAGCGCGGACACGGGCACGACGATGGTGTCGCCGCCCCAGTCCTCGGGCACCAGACCGTGCTCGGACAGCTGCTGCAGCACGCGGTCCGGGTTTGCGTTGGGCCGGTCGATCTTGTTCACCGCCACGATGATCGGCACGTTGGCCGCCCTGGCGTGGCTGATGGCCTCGATGGTCTGCGGCATGATGCCGTCGTCGGCCGCCACCACCAGGATCGCGATGTCGGTCACCTCGGCGCCGCGGGCGCGCATTGCTGTGAAGGCCTCGTGGCCCGGGGTATCCAGGAAGACGATCTTACGCCCCTCGTAGGTCACCGTCGAGGCGCCGATGTGCTGCGTGATGCCCCCGGCCTCGCCTTCCGCGACGCGTGTTTCGCGGATCGCGTCGAGCAGGGTCGTCTTGCCGTGGTCGACGTGGCCCATGACCACGACCACGGGCGGGCGCTCGGCCATCCGCTCGGTGCGGTCGGCCCGCAGCAGCTTGCCGACCGCGTCGCGGTCGACCAGCTGGTTCTCCTCTTCGACGCCCTCCTCCGGCTCCTCCAGGTCGATGCCCAGGGCCTTCACGACCTGCTGCGCCTGCTCCAGCGTCAGCTGCTGGTTGATGCCGGCCATGATGCCCAGGGCCAGCAGCTTGCCGATCAGCTCGGCCGGATTGACGTTCAGACGAGTGGCCAGGTCGCCGACGACGATGGGACCGTCGAGCGAGACGCTGGTCACCGGCGCGTTCAGGGCCGCCTCCTCGCGGCGCTGCGCAGCCTGGCGGGCGGCGTTGCGACCGCGGCCGCGGCGGCCACGACGGCCTCCGGCGCCCCCGTCGCCGCCGAATTCCGGACGGCCGGCACCGGGCCGGGCCCCGGGACGGCCCTGACCAGGCCGGCCGGGACGGCCGCGATTGTCGGGCGCGCCAGGGCCGGGACGCCCGCCGGGGGCGGGACGGGACGGACCTGCGCCGGGACGGCCGCCCG
>DAHVAF010000165.1 GCA_027314765.1 Clostridia bacterium
GATTGCGGGGTCAATGGATCGCACGGGTTTCTCCCGTGCGATTGCGGGATCAGTGGATCGCACGGGCTTCTCCCGTGCGATTGCGGGATCAATGGATCGCACGGGTCTCTCCCGTGCGATTGCGGGATCAAAGGGGAGGCACACCATGGCGAAGCTCCAGCCGTCGCCCCCGCCGGAGTCCTGGGATCACTGGACCGAGCTCGACGCGAAGGCCTGGCCGCGCAAGGTCGAGCGGCACTACACGCTGATCCCGACCATCTGCTTCAACTGCGAGGCGGGCTGCGGCCTGCTCGCGTACGTGGACGAGGAAACCGGCGAGATCAAGCGCATGGAGGGCCACCCGACCCACCCGGCCAGCCGCGGCCGCAACTGCGCCAAGGGCCCGGCCACCGTCGCCCAGGTCCATAACCCCGACCGCCTGCTGCATCCCCTGCGCCGCACGGGCCCGCGCGGCAGCGGCAAGTGGGAGCAGGTGAGCTGGGACCAGGCCCTGGACGACATCGCCGGCCGCATCCGCGCATCCCTGCAGGCCGGCCACCGCGACCGCGTCGTCTACCACGTCGGCCGCCCCGGCGAGGACATGTACACGGAGCGCGTGCTGCAGACCTGGGGCATCGACGGCCACAACTCGCACACCAACGTGTGCTCCGCCTCGGCCCGCCTCGGCTACACCCTGTGGATGGGCGCCGACCGCCCGACCCCCGACCACGAGCAGGCCCGCTTCATGCTGCTGATGTCGAGCCACCTGGAGTCGGGCCACTACTTCAACCCGCAGGCCCAGCGCATCGTGGAGGCCAAGGGCCGCGGCAGCAAGCTGGCCGTCGTCGACACGCGCCTCTCCAACACGGCCGCCGCCGCCGACTACTGGCTCTCGCCGGACCCCGGCACGGAGGGCGGCATGCTGCTGGGGATGGCCCACGTGCTCCTGAAGGAGAGGCTGACGGACGAAGCCTTCCTGGAGCGGTGGACCAACTGGCGTGAGCTGATGGAGGATGCGGGCTACCTCGAATACCTCGCAGCGCACGGATTTGTGCCGCGACGCCGTCGCGGCGCGACATATTCCGATTTCCGCGAGCTGCTGGAAGAGCTGTACGCCCCGTACACGCCGGAATGGGCGGAGGCCGAGTCCGGCGTGCCGGCGGCCACCATCCGCGCGGTGGCCCACGAGATCGGGCGCGCCGGCCACGGCTTCGCGGCGCACATCTGGCGCAACGCGGCGGCGGCGCACCGCGGCGGCTGGATGATCACCCGCTGCCTCATGCTGCTCAGCGTGCTGGTCGGTGCCGTGGGCACCGAGGGCGGCACACTGCCCAACTCGTGGTGCAAGTTCGTGCCGCGGCCCCACAGCCTGCCCGACCCCATCCCCGCCTGGAACGAGATGCACTGGCCCAAGGAGTTCCCGCTGGCCATGTTCGAGATGAGCTTTCTCCTGCCGCACCTGCTGGCCGAGAGCGGCCGCGGCCTCGACGTCTACTTCACCCGCGTGTACAACCCCGTCTGGACCAACCCCGACGGGTTCTCCTGGATCGAGATGATGCAGGCCGAGGGGCGCATCGGCTGCCACGTGGCGCTGACGCCCGTCTGGAGCGAGACGGCCCAGTACGCCGACTACGTGCTGCCGATGGGCATGGGGCCGGAGCGCCACGACCTGGTGTCGTACGAGACGCACGCCGGCCAGCACCTGTCGTTCCGGCAGCCCGTCGGGCGGGTGTGGCGCGAGCGCCGCGGCGAAAAGGTCGACTCCACGCGCGGCGCCAACCCCGGCGAGGTCTGGGAGGAGAACGAGCTCTGGATCGAGCTGTCCTGGCGCATCGACCCGGACGGCTCGCTGGGCATCCGCAAGCACTATGAGTCGCCGTACCGCCCGGGCCAGAAGATCACCATCGACGAGTACTACGGCTGGATGTTCGAGCACTCGGTGCCGGGGCTGCCGGAGGCGGCCCAGCGCGAGGGCCTGACGCCGCTCGCGTACATGAGGAAGCACGCCTTCTTCGAGGTGACGCGCGAGGTCCACCGCCAGAACGAGCGGCCGCTGCCCGAGGTGGAGGGCGCCACCGCCGACGAGCACGGCCGGGTGTGGGCGAAATCGCCCCTGCCCAAGGACAACTTCCGCCCGTGGCCGGGGCCGTTCCTCGGTCCCGACGGCCGCCACCGCATCGGCGTGGAGGTCGGCGGCCAGCGGGTCGCGGGCTTCGCGACGCCGTCCGGGCTGCTGGAGTTCTTCTCGCCGACGGTGCGCGACTGGGGCTGGCCGGAGTACGCCCTGCCGATCCACCCGCTGGATGCGGCGCAGCGCGCGGCCATGCCCCACATCACCAGCCAGTGCCACCCGGCGACCCTGGACCGGAGCAAGGGCGAGATGGACCTGCTGCCGACCTTCCGCCTGCCGACGCTGATCCACACGCGCACCAACGGGGCCAAATGGCTGCACGAGATCAGCCAGGTCAACCCCGTCTGGCTGCACCCGAAGGATGCGGCCCGCATCGGCGTGGCCACGGGCGACCTGGTGCGGCTGGAGAGCGAGATCGGCCACTTCGTGGACCGCGTGTGGGTGACGGAGGCCATCCGGCCCGGCACGGTCGCCTGCTCGCACCACCTGGGGCGCTGGCGGCTGCATGAGGACCAGGGCTCGGATCGCTGGAACTCGGCCAAGGTGGCCCTGGAGCGCACGCCCGAGGGCGTATGGCGGATGGCGCAGGAGCACGGCGCCCAGCCGTTCAAGTCGAGCGACCCGGACTCCAGCCGCATCTGGTGGCGGGAGGCCGGCGTGCACCAGAACCTGGTCTTCCCCGTGCAGCCGGACCCGCTGAGCGGCCAGCACTGCTGGCACCAGCGCGTCGGGGTGAAGAAGGCCGGCGCGGGCGACAAGTACGGCGACATCGCCGTCGATACGGGCAAGGCGCGCGAGACGTACCGGCGCTGGCTCGGGTACTGCCGGCCGGCACCCGGCCCGGACGGCCTGCGGCGGCCGCTGTGGTTCCTGCGGCCCCTGCACCCGGCCGCGTCGGCGTATCGGCTCGAGGGGGCCGCGTCCGCGGATTAGCCGCAGCGGTGCCCCGATCGGCGAATTCGCGACGGCGCACGCCCGGAGCCACGGATGCCGGAGCCAGGGACGGCGGCAGGTTTGCCGGAGGCAATCGGTCTGCGTGATGCAGTCTGCGCCGCGTTTGGGGTCCGCGGGCGGGGTCTGCGGGCGGGGTCTGCGGGCGGGGTCCGCGGGCGGGGTCCGCGCGCGGGGTCCGCGGGCGGGGTCCGCGGGCGGGGCCTGCGGCCGGGCACGGACCGGGTCGGCCCCGTCAGCGGGAAGCCAGCCCGTGGCGGTGGGCGTACGCCGCCGCCTGGGCCCGGCCGCGGCTGCCCGTCTTCGCGAAGATCCGGTTGACGTGGGTCTTGACGGTCGCCTCGCTGATGAGGAGGCGGCCGGCGATCTCCGCGTCGGACAGTCCCTGCCCGATCAGGGCGAGCACCTCGCCCTCGCGCTCCGTGAGGCCGTCCTCCAGCGCGGGCGTGGCGGGAGAGTCCGCCAGGGGGTGGATGCCGGGGTGGATCCGGCTCCACCCGGAAGGTGGTGGAGGCCCACGCGGTGGCGGGCGGCGTCGGCGTTCAGGCACGAGGGGGCCGCGTCGTCAGACAAACCGCAGCGGTGGCGCCAGCCCTCGCGCCAGTCGAAAGGCGCGGCTGCCGTAACAGCGGGCCGAGGCGCGCGCCCTCCAGGCTTAGGAAGCCGCGTCGGCACGCCCAAAGAGGGATGCGCCTGCCCCCGCGCCCGACAGGCAGGGGACGGGCACTCGCCAGTTACAGGCGGTAGCGCCAACCCTC
>DAHVAF010000172.1 GCA_027314765.1 Clostridia bacterium
CTGTTCGCCGCCATGGGCCTGCCGCCCTCGCCCCTGGCCGTCCACCTCGGCGGCGCCGCGGGGGGCAGGGCGGCCGCCATGGACCACTTCTGCGCCCACGTGCGCGGCCTGCCCGGGTGGGAGGGGGGCCTGGCCCTGGAGAACGACGACCGGGTGTGGACGGCCGCTGAGGTGCTGGAGGCCGGCGGCCGGCTGCGCCTGCCCGTGGTCATGGACTTCCTCCACGCCCAGGTGAACCCCGGCGCCATGTCCGTCACGAACGCCGTGCGCGCGGCCGCGGCCACCTGGCCGCCAGGCCCGCCGCCGAAGGTGCACCTCTCCAGCGCCGCGTCCCCGACCCGGCCCCGCGACCACGCGGCGTACGTCACCGCGGCCGACGCCCGGGCCGCCCCTGCCGTCCTCGCCTCCGCGGGCGCCGACACCGACGTGATGATCGAGGCCAAGGGGAAGGACGACGCGCTGTTCCGGCTGTTGGCGGACGCCACCGCCTGGCCGGAGGTCGGGGTGGCGGGGCCGGCGGCGCTCAAGTTGCCGGACCCAGTGCGAAGGGTGGCGACGCCATAACTCGCATTGCCAGTGTTGGGCTATGATCAACACGCGTTCCGAGTTGACCGCGAGGTCAAGCCGACACAGGCAGCCCCATCGGGGCCCGGACGCACATGTGACCCGGCCCCGCGCTACGGTTACACCAGACGCGCGCCCGTTTCGAACAATCTGTCGCGTGCCAATGGAGCCCGAACGCACACTGGTGTGGTGTTGCGGGCGCCCGGCCGTCCGTCAGCGACGGGAGGCTGCGGCAATTTCTGATTGTGCACGTTCCAGGTCCTGCAGAACGGCACGCAGTTCATCATCAGGACTTCCCGACGTGCCCAACAACTCGCCGACCTCTTTGTCGAGGTCTTCTCGTTTCATGGTCTTGCGTTCGAACTGCGCTAGCGCCTTGATGAGGTTCTCCTTAAGCTCGTCGCTCAGTTGCATGTTCAGTATGGCCCTCCGCAGGGTTCGAGCTCGGAGTGAGATCAATTACCAAGTGAAGGAGGCGAAGAAACTGTACGTCCTCAGTATCGCGTCCAGGAACATATACGGCAAGGGACCTGCCGGGCTCCGTCCACCCGATCGCGCATCCAGAAGCCAGTGTGACCACTCCGCTCAGCGTCGTGGAAAGCAGCGGGGTGGAAACCGCAGGAGTAGCCTCATAGACCAGAGTCCACATTCCGTCGTGGAGCTCTGCGAGGGCTCCTCCCAAATTCTCAACGATGCGCCGGAGTGCCGCTGACCTAGCAGCTTCAACTTCGGGCGATGCCGGTTCGCGACGCAGAACTGCGTATGTCCAGATGTAGTCCTGCAATCGTGACCGAACGACTGAGCGGGCCGTCTCCCGTTCGCGCACTTCCGCCACCCGCGCGGTTGCTGCGTCGACAGCCTCATTGGCGCGGGCCAGTCGAGTCCACAGAGGACCGTCGCTTCGACCCCAGTACACTCCAAGGGTGCCCTCAACCGCACTGCTCACCAAGACATAGCCCACAGTCGTGCAAACGATGACAACGCCCAAGCGAATTACTGCGACCAGCAATGGTTCGCCCGCAAGTATGGCCAACAACCCGGTCTGCGGGGGGAACGTCTCAAGTGCCGGCCAGCCGGTCGAGGCTACGCCAATGATCACGACAGCCGCAAGCACGACAAGAAGGCCCGTCCCGAAATTGTGACTGACCAAGGCAACAAGCCGGCGTTCCAACTTGGAACTGCCCGACGTGGAGCGAGCCATGGGATGGATGATTCTACCAGGACCTGTCGGGTTCCTTCTGTTCCTGAAACCTGGTTAAAAAGGTTTTCGCTCGCTGGAGGTCCTCAAGAGCCAAGTCAAGGTCTGTGTAAGCGCGTCCGTCGCCGTGAGACTCGTGGCGCCGAAACTCGAGGTACCACCTCGCGGACGACCAACCACGGGCGAGCCCGCGCCAGATCCACTCAGGCAGACGGGCAACTGGCCTCTTTGCGGGATTCACAGACATGACCTCACGCAGGCACCATACAGCAAGATCATTGTGAACGTTGGCACAATCGAGGCCCCGCGTTCGACGTGGGGTCGCCAATAGTGGTCGCAGTCGACCTCGATGGCGGGGTGTGGCCTTTTATGGTCCGGTCAGTCGGTTCAGGCTGGAACTGCCTCTTTGGGACACGTCCGTACGCGTGGCCGGTTGCAACAGCCTGCCGATCGCGTCGGGTTGATCGTGACGGGTGCTGTGGCGGTCGGGCCGCGATCGTCGTCGCAAGGCGAGCCGGTCGATGGAAGGGGCGGTGGTCGCCGGACCGACGCAAGGGGACAGCTTGCCCCAACCCACGTGCCGGCTCCGGCAGGCACCAACACCCCCGCCCGCGAAGCGCCACACCCATGGGCGGCATCACCGACGTCCCCGGCGTCCGGCTCGGCCACGTCACGCTGATCGAGGGCGACGGCGCCCACGCCGTGCGCACGGGCGTCACGGCCATCATCCCCGGAGAGGACATGTTCCGGCGCAAGATGGCCGCCGGCGTGCAGGTCATCAACGGCTACGGCAAGATGGCCGGCCTGGCGCAGGTGGCCGAGCTGGGCCGCCTGGAGACCCCCATCGTGCTGACCAACACCCTCTCCGTCTGGGCCGCGGGCGAGGGCCTGGTCCGGCACATGCTGCGCGCCGAGCCGGCCATCCGCTCCGTCAACCCGGTCGTCGGCGAGTGCAACGACGGCCACCTGAACGAGATCGAGGGTCTGCACGTCCGGCCCGAGCACGCGCTGGCCGCCCTGGACGCGGCGGTGGCCGGCCCCGTGGCGGAAGGCGCGGTGGGCGCCGGGACTGGGATGGTGTGCTACGGCTTCAAGGGCGGAATCGGGACCGCGGGGCGGGTTTGGTCGGCGCGGCCCATTGGCCGCGCCGTCACGATGGGCGCTCTGGTCCTGGCCAACTTCGGGCGCCGCGACGACCTTCTCGTGCACGGCTTCCCGGTGGGGCGCCTGCTGGCGGAGGCGCCGCCGCCCCCGACCTCCGGCGAGGGCGGGTCTGTGATCGTCATCCTGGGCACCGACGCGCCGCTCACCTCGCGCCAGCTCACGCGGGTGGCCCGGCGGGCGGCCGCCGGCCTGGCCCGCACCGGCTCCGGATATAGCCACGGCAGCGGGGATTTCGCCCTGGCCTTCAGCACGGCGCGCACCTACCCGCCGTGTCTCGACGACGAGGGCGAGCTGATGACCCCGTTCTTCCACGCCGCCGCCGACCTGGTCGAGGAGGCCGTGCTGCGCGCGCTGCGGGCGGGGCGGGACATGGTGGGGCGCGAGGGCCGCCGCGTGGAGGCGCTGCCGTGGGACAGGGTCGAGGCGCTGCGCAACGCGAGGTGATGCGGCCGTGCCGGAGATCGCCGCCGATGCGATCGACCGCCTGATCACCGTGGAGATGCGCACCCAGGGCGTGCCGCGCGGGGTCGTGCCCGCGCTGTACGCCGGGGTGCGCGCGGCGGTGGGGGCGCCGCTGGTGCTGGCCGCGGCCCGGCTCCTGCGGCGGGTCGTCGCGCCGGGCGACCGGGTCGTCATCGCCACGGGCGCCGGACATCCGCTGCTGCTGCCGCGGGGGGAGACGGACGGCCCGCTCGGCGCGGCGGCGCTCGCCCGCGCCCTCGATCTCGGCCTCGGCGCCGTGCCCGTCTTCGCCTGCAGCGCGGGCTATGAGCCGCCCATCGTCGCGGCGGCCGAGGCGGCGGAGGTGAGCGTCCTCCGGCGGGAGCAGGCCATGGCCCGGCGGCACGCCGGCTGGGTCGAGACCCTTCTGCCCGGGGCAGACGAGGAGGCCTGGGCCGAGCGCCTGCTGGCGGAGGCCGCCCCCAGCGCTGTCATCGCCATCGAGCTGAAGGGTCCGGGCGCCGACGGCGCGATGCGCTATATGACAGGGCGCCCGGTGACCGGGGAGGCGGGCCTTGGCCCCCTCTTCGCGGCCGCCTCCGCCCGGGGCATCGCGACGTTGGGCATCGGCGACGGCGGCAATGAGATCGGCTTCGGCGCGTACGGCGACCTGGTCGCCCGCGCCCACCCCCACGGGCGCGCGATGGCCTGCGCGACCCCCACCGACGCGCTGGTCGTCGCGGCCACCTCCAACTGGGGCGCCTACGGCGTGGCCGCGGCCCTGGCCCTGCTGCTCGGCAGCGACGAGGTGCTCCATGACGAGGCCATCGAGGCCCGCATGCTGGAGGCGGCCGTCGCGGCGGGCGCGGGGGATGGCATCGCCAGCCGGCAGGCGCGCACGGTCGACGGCCAGCCCGCGGCCGTGCACGTCGCGCTTATCACGATGCTGCGGGCGATCGTGCGCAGCGCGCTGCGCAGCGCGGAATTCACGCTGGAGCCTCAGCAGGGCGGCGGGCCGCCGTCCAGCCCGAGCCCGACCTCGAGCACGATCTGATCGGGCCGGACGCAGTGCACCGACTGGACCTGGCCCAGGGTGACGAAGATCAGCGGCGCCACGAGCGGGTGCCGGTTGATGAGCACGTGGCTGATGGCAAAGTAGTCGTTGCCCACGAACTCCAGGCGGCCGACCGGGAAGGTGGCACCCGGCAGGTCGGCGACTCCGTAGGCGAGGCCGAGCTGAACGAACTGTCCCACGAGGTCGCGCAGCACGGCCGCGAACGTCGTCGGCAGCCCCGTGCCGCTCATACCGCAAGCGCTATGACGGACCGGGCCGGGGCAGCACGCCCCGGCCCGGCCGGCTGCAGGCCTACCGCCAGCGGCGGACGGCGAGCTTCCCGCCCTTGCCCCAGTGCCGGAGCAGCATGTGCATGTGCTGCCAGATCTGGTGCAGGTGATGCGGATGGACCATTTGCGCGCCTCCTCGCCGGGTCGACGCATCGGTCGCAGACCAAACCAACGGTCGCCTGGGAAGCGCATGTAAAATCCTAGGAAGTTCTTTTCGGCACGGCTGCCAGGCAGGTGCGCCGCCGCGGGGGCCGGAATTCGCACGACGCCGGGGGGTGGACTCCAACATGCCGAGCGCCCTGGAGCAGGCCGCGCGCGCTGCGGTATCGGCCGAGCGGCTGCAGCGCCATCTGGAGTGGTTCGCCGCGGTGCCGCGCGACACCGGCGGCACCGGCGAGCACCGCGCCGCCGCCTACATGGCCGAGCAACTGCGGGCCGGCGGCGTGCCCGTCACCGTCCACGAATTCGACGCATTCCTCAGCTACCCGATTCGCGCGACCCTGCAGGTGCTGGCGCCCGAGCCGCTCGATCTGCGCTGCCTGACGCACTCGTTCGGCCGCGCGACGGGGCCGAGCGGCATCGTCGCCGATCTCGGCGCGGGCGAGCTGAGCGACCTGAACCATTGCGCCGGCAAGGCAGCCCTGGTCAAGGGCCTGGCCACGCCCGTCACGATCCTGGCCGCGAGCCGCATCGGCTGCGCCGCGCTCGTCTTCACGAACGAGGACCGGGTCATCCACAACATGATCGGCACGACGATCTGGGGCACGCCGGGCCTCGACCAGATCGACCGCCTGCCGTCGCTGCCGGTGGTCTCCGTCAACCGCGACGACGGCGAGCGTCTGCGCGCGCTGCTCGCGCGCCACGATCGCGTGCAGGTGCGGATCACCACGGAGGTCCATACGGGCTGGTTCCCGAGCAAGCTGCCGGAGGTGCGGATCCCCGGCACCCAGGAGCCCGACCGCTTCGTGCTCGTCGGCGCCCACTACTGCGCCTGGCATGAGGGCGTCACGGACAACGCCACCGGCGACGCCTGCCTGCTGGAGATGGCGCGCGTGCTGTGGCAGCACCGCGCCGAGCTGCGGCGCGGCGTCCGCATCTGCTGGTGGCCCGGCCACTCGCACGGCCGCTACGCGGGCTCGACCTGGTACGCCGACAGCTTCTTCGCCGATCTGAGCCGCGGCTGCATCGCCTATCACAACATCGACTCGCCAGGCGTCAGGGGCGCCACGCATTACGTCGCCCGCCACACGACGGCGGAGATCGAGGACTTCTGCCGCGGTGTCATCGGCGATGTCACCGGCCAGCGCGAGGCGCCGATCCACCGCCCGTCGCGGGCCGCCGACCAGTCGTTTCTGGCGAACGGCGTGGCGGCCTTCTCGACGTACCCCTTCCTGCCCGAGGGGCATCCGGACCGCCGGCCCTGGACCGGTGGCGCCGCCAACGCCTGGTGGTGGCACACGGAGTACGACACGCTCGACAAGGCCGACAGTGCCATCCTGGCCTTGGACACTCAGGTTTCGCTGACGGCCGTCATCCGGCTCTGCAACGCCGATGTGCTGCCGCTGCGGCCGGGCGGGACCGTGCGGGAGCTGGACGCCATGCTGCGCGCCATTCAGGCGAAGGCTGGCGAGCACCTCGACCTCGGCCCGGCGCGCGCGGCCCTGGAGGACCTGGCGGCGGCCGTGGCGGAGCTGGATGATCTGCGCGAGCGCGCGACTGCGCACAGCCCGGACTTCGACCCGCGAAATGCGCAGCCGGGGGGCGCCGCGGCCCTCAACGCCACGCTCCTGCGCCTCGGCCGCATCCTCAACCCCGTGGTGTATAGCCAGGGCGGGCGCTTTGCCCACGATCCGGCCGAGTGGTCGCCCATCATGCGGCCCACGGGCGGCGCGGCCCTGCCCGGCCTGGCCCAGGCGGCCGCCCTGCCGCAGCTGGCGGGGAAGCCGGAGCACGGGTTCCTGAAGGCCCAGCTGATCCGGGAGCGCAACCGCGTGACCGAGGCCCTGCGCGAGGCGGCGGCCGTCGCGCGCGAGGCGGGGAGGTAGCCGAAATGCCAAGCGTGGCCCAGTCCGTATCGACCGAAAACCTCATGCGCTCCACGCGGACCATCGCCCAGTGGGTGCGCCTGTCGGGCACGCCGGAGGAGCGGGCGGCCTTCGACTGGATCGAGGCCGAGATCCGCGGCTACGGCCTGCGCACGGAGCGGCACACGTTCGCCTCGCTCGTGTCCTGGCCGGAGGCGGCCGCCCTGCAGGTCGGCGGCGAGGATGTGCCGTGCGGCACGCACGCGTTCGCGACCTCCACGCCGCCGGAGGGCAGCGAGGGCGAGCTGGTGTACTGCGGCGGCGGCAGCGCCGCCGAGCTGGCGCCGGCCCGCGGCAAGATCGCCCTGATCGACGGCATCGTGGCGCCGAACCGCAACCTGGTGGCCGAGGCGGCCGGGGTGCTCGGCTCGATCTGGATCGCCGGCGCCCAGCTGCACGAGCGCATCCTGTCGCCGGTGTGGGGCACGCCGACCCCGGAGACGGCGCACCTCCTGCCCAAGACCCCGTCGCTCTCCGTGACCGGGGAGGTCGGCGCCCGCCTGAAGCAGCGCCTGCCGGCCCGCGCCCGCATGACGACGAAGGTCTACCGCGGCTGGAACCAGCTGCCCTGCCTGACGGCGGAGCTCGACCCGCCCCAGGGCGACGGCACCTTCGTCATGTTCAGCGGCCATGTCGACTCCTGGTATTACGGCGCCATGGACAACGGCACGGCCAACGCCACCATGCTGGAGGTCGCCCGCATCATGGCCGAGCGCCGCGCCGAGCTGCGCCGCGGCCTGCGGGTCTGCTTCTGGTCCGGCCACTCCCACGGCCGCTACTCCGGCTCGACCTGGTACGCGGATAACTTCTGGCAGGACCTGCACGACCACTGCGCGGCCCACGTGAACGTGGACTCGGTGGGCGGCCAGGGCGCCACGCTGCTGAGCGAGGGCAACAGCATGGCCGAGCTCCGCGCCTACGCGGACGCCATCATCGCCGAGCAGACCGGCCAGCACCTGGAGTACCGGCGCTACGGCCGCTCCGGCGACCAGTCGTTCTGGGGCCACGGCATCCCGTCGCTGTTCATGTCGCTCTCCGAGCAGCCGGCCGAGAACGCGGACCCGGTGCTGGCGGCCCTCCACCACCAGATCAGCGGCGGCGTGGGGCACAGCGGCGGCCTCGGCTGGTGGTGGCATACGCCCGCGGACCTGCCCGACAAGATCGACCCCGCCTTTTTGCGCCGCGACGCCGCCATCTACGCGTTGACGCTGCACGGATTGCTGAGCGCGGAGCGCCTGCCGCTCGACTATGGGGCGGTGGCGGCGGAGTTGGAGGCGGCGATGCAAAGCATCGCCGCACACTTTGACATGTCGGCGGCGTTGGCCGCGTTGGCGGGGTTCCGCCAGGCCCTCGCCCGGCTGCCCGAGCTGTCGCCAGCCGCGCACAACCGCGCCCTGATGGGGGTCGGCCGGGCCCTGATCCCCGTGAACTACGCGCGCTCCGGGCTCTTCGACCACGACCTGGCCGTGCCGACCGCGGTGCTGCCGGGCCTGCAGGCGGCCAGGGACCTGCCACGCCTGGAGGGCGACATGCGGGAGTTCACCCGCACGCGTCTGGTGCGCGAGCGCAACCGCCTCGTGCACGCGCTCCGGGAGGCGGCGGCGGCGGTGGTACGGGAGGCCTGACCCGGGGAAGCTGCGCCCGGTGCGCGGCCGTCCACACGAAGGCAGGCACGGGCCGCCACCTGCGGACGTGCCTGCCCGAAGCGCAGGGTGCCGTGGAGGGCCGGCTGCTGCTGGCCATCGAGGGGTACCGCCTCTCCGACTACTGGCTTTACGTGGCCACCTCGGCGACCTCGGCTGATCTGGACAACTTCCATATCCCCGCATCCCCGCATCCCCACATCCCCGCATCCCCGCGTGCGCGCGGGGATGCTCGCGCTTACCATCGCGCTGTCTGGGTCGGGTGCTGCGGCCACCCGAGCGAGTTTCAGGCCAGGGGCGTGCACTACGGCTCACCGGGCCTGGAGGGCATGGCGGAGCGGGCGATGTCCTCCCGGTTCGGCCGTGCCGTGGCGCCGGGCGACCGCTTCCAATACCGGTACGACTTCGGCACCACCACGGAGCTGGCGCTGCGGGCCGTGATGGCCGTGGACAGTCCGCGGGGGCGCCCGCCGTGTGCAGCTGCTTGCGCGCAACGACCCGCCCGTGATCGCGCGCGGTGTCTGCGGCCAGCGCGCGACCGTGGTGTGTGCCGAGTGCCGCCATGAGGACGGCGGCTGGCTTTGCGAGGCCTGCGTTCCCAGCCACCCGTGCGGCGACGGGTACCTGCTGCCGGTGGTCAACTCGCCGCGTGTGGGCCTCCGCGGGTACACGGGCGACCGAGGTCAGTGCGCCAGGCCGCGGCGCAGGGCGGGGATCCCGACCAGCAGGCCGGCGGCCGCTGCCACGGCCAGCCAGAGCAGGTCCGTGGCGGTGCCGGCGGTGCTGCCGTAGAGCAGGGCCTGGCGGAACGCGGCGACGGCGTAGGTGTTGGGGATCACGCGGGCGATGCCGCGCAGCCAGGGCGGCAGGTAGGCGAGGGCGACGACGCCCCCCGAGAGGAAGAACAGGTAGAACGAGGCGTTGATCGCCACGGGGTTCATGCGGTCGGCGCTCCGCAGGGCGGCCGCGAGGGCCACGCCGACGCCCGCGCCGAAGGTCGCCAGCAGGGTCATGGCGGCGAGGGCGATCAGGGCCTGGGGCAGGGTGGGGGGCGTCAGCAGGCCGGCGGCGATGGTCACGCCGGTCACGACGATGCCCGCGATGTCGGCCGCCACCACGCCCGCGACCACCTTGCCCGCGATCAGGCTCAGCGGCGAGACGGGCGAGATCAGCAGTTCCTTGACGGAGCCCGTCTCCCACTCCTTGACGGCGGCGAGACCGGCATTGATCAGGCCGGCCAGGAGCATCAGCATGGCCAGCATGCCCACCATCTGGAACGCCACGAGCCCCACGTCATGCGGATGCACGTCCTGCTCGCGGATCGTGATGCCGATGGGATCGGCGCCCGCGGCGCCGGTGGCCAGAAATGACGTCACAACGTCCGGAAGGCCGCGGCGCAGGTCGTTCGTGGAGTCGGCGTTGAAGTTCCGCACCGCCCAGACCAGGGCCGGGCGGCGGCCCGCGGCGAGGTCGGCCGAGAAGCCGCGCGGGATGGTCAGGACGGCCGCGACCTGCAGGTCGGCGAAGGCGGCCTGAGCCGCCTGCGGGCTGAGCAGCTGGGTGCGGAAGCCGTCGAAGGCCTCGGCGGTTTGCACCAGTGTGGCGGCGGCCCGGCCGCCCGTATCCTGGTTGACGACGGCCACGGGCTCGCTGGTGACGGCGACGGCCTGCAGGGCCAGGACCAGCAGCAGGGCCAGGGGGGGCAGCAGGGTCACGGCCATGATGGCCGGGCTGCGGATCCAGACGGCGAGGTCCTTCTTGATCAGCGCCCACATGGCCGCGTCACCTCCATCGACTCCGCGTGCGCGCCGGCCGACCGGCGCCTCCATTGACTCCGCGTGCGCGCCGGCCGACCGGCGCCCACCGTCAGCGGGCGGCGGTCGCCCGCCGGTAGAGCCCCACCCCGGCCAGCAGGCCCACGAAGGTCCAGGCCGCCAGGATCCCCCACGAGGCGCCCACGGATGTGTCCAGGGTCCAGATGCCGTACGCGGCGTGCTGGAATGCGGCGTTCGCATACACGACCGGGAAGATCCGCGCGACCCAGGCGGCGGCGGGCGTGCCCCAGGTGATGGCGCCGAAGGGCCCGCTGATGAAGAACAGCGGCAGGCCGGCCCCGAAGGCGAGCGGGAACACCGTCTGGCGCGTGCGCAGGGCGCTGCCGAGGCCGACGCCGATGCTGGCGAACACCAGCAGGACCAGTACCAGCACACCGGCGTACTCGGCCCACGCGGTGGGCCGCACGCCAAGCAGGAGCAGCGCGACGAGCACCAGGAGGGCGCCGGCCAGCGCGCCGAGGAAGGCGGCCAGGAGCTTTCCGACCACGACCGACCAGCCGGGGACGGGGGCGAGCAGCAGCTCCTTGATGGTGCCGCTCTCCCACTCGCGGGCCACGCCGAGGCCGCCCTGCAGCAGCCCCCCGATCAGCAGGGCGACGGTCTGGATGCTGACGGCGATGAAGCCGAGGAAGCTGGCCGTGGTCGGGTAGCTGTCCACCTCGCGCCACTGCACGGGGAGGGCGGCGCGGTAGAACTGGGTCACCGCCAGCGGAAGCCCGCGCCGGATATCGTCGGCGAAGTCGCTGTTGAGGTTGTCGATCGTGACACGGACGGTGGAGCGCGGTGCGCCGAGGTCCGGCGGCAGGGTGATGGCCGCCACCGAGTTCTGCGCGGCGATGGCCTGCGCGCCCTGGGCCGCCGTCGACACCGGATGCACGTCGAAGGTCGACGAGTCGCGCAGCGCCTGGACGAAGGCCTGCGTGGCCGGACTTGACCCGGCGGTCTGCACCGTGACGGGGACGACGCCGCCGCCCACGGCGAAGAGGACGAAGAGGATCAGGAAGTTGATGGGCACCGCGATCGTGACGATGGCGGCCACCGGCTGGGCCAGCAGCTGCACCAGGTCGTTGCGGGCGATGGCCCACGCCGCCCTCAATCCCGCAGACCCCGGCCGGTCAGGCCCAGGAAGACCTCATCCAGCGAGGGCTCGCGCAGGTTCAGGTGCCGCACGGCGCCGCCGAGGCGGCTGACCTCGGCCAGCACGCGGGGCACGGCGGCGGCCGGCGCATCGCCCCCACCGGCCGCGGCCAGGGTCACGCGCAGCCGCTCGCCGTCCGCGCCCAGCTCCCGCACCCCGGCCAGCGCCCCGATGGCCGCCAGCAGGTCGGCGGCGGGCGGGGCCTGCAGCTCAAGCTCGAGGATGCTGCTGCCGAAGCGCGCCTTCAGGGCGGCGGGGGTGTCCAGCGCGACCAGGCGGCCGTGGTCGATGATGGCCATGCGGTCGCAGAGCCGCTCGCCCTCCTCCAGGTAGTTGGTGGTGAGGAGGACGGTCCGCCCCTCGGCCTTCATGGCCAGGATGTAGTCCCAGATGACGCGGCGGGCCTGCACGTCGACGCCGAGAGTCGGCTCGTCGAGGTAGACCAGCGACGGGCGGTGGAGCAGGGCCCGGGCGATGGCCAGCCGCCGCTTCATGCCGCCCGAGAAGGTGCCGACGCGGGAGCGGGCCCGGTCGGTGAGCTGCGCCAGCTCCAGCATGGCGGACACGCGCCCGGCCCGCTCGCGGGCCGGGATCCCGAACAGCTCCGCGTGAAAAAGGAGGTTGCGCTCCGCCGTGAGCTCCTCGTAGAGGGCGGTCTCCTGGGGCACGACGCCGAGGAGGCGGCGGGCGGCCTGCGCCTGGCGGAGCGGGTCGACGCCCAGAATGGCGACCGAGCCGGCGGTGGGGGCGCTGAGGCCGCTGATCATGTTGACGGTGGTGGTCTTGCCGGAGCCGTTGGGGCCAAGCAGGCCGAAGATCTCGCCCCGCTCGACCCGGAAGTCGAGCCCGTCCACGGCCGTGAACTTGCCGAAACGCTTGACCAGGCCGCGGACCTCGATCGCCGCCGCCTCGCTCACTTCAGCCCGCCGCCCTTCCGCACGACCGCCCGCACTGCGGAGACGAGGATCCGGTCCCACTCCGACGGCGTCATGCGTGGCAGGGCGCCCCACTGCGCATGGAGCTGCGCCTGAAAGAGGAGCCCGTGCCACTGCAGCGCCGTGGCCCGCGGATCGATACGAGCGCGGAGCTGCGGCCGCGCCTGCTGGAGGGCCCGCTCGAGAAAGGCGCGGGCCGCCAGCGGGATGGCGGCAACCTCGGCCGTGACCTCCGGCATGCGCGGCGACTCAAGGACCCCGAAGAGCAGAAGCTCGGGATGGTCGGCCATGCCGGCCGACATGAGGCGCAGGCAGGCCAACAGACCGGCTGCGGCGCTGGCGGCGGAGGAGGCGTCGATGCCGGGATCGCGGGCGGCCAGGCCGGCCGCCGGGCTGAAGCGGCGCACCGCCCGCAGCGCCAGCGTCGCCTTGTCGCCGAAGTGGCGGAAGATCGTGACCTCGTTGACCCCGGCCGCCTCGGCGATGGCGCGGGTCGTGGCCGCCTCCAGCCCGCCGCGGGCCGCGAGGCGGAGGAAGGCGGCGAGGATCCGGTCCTCGGTGGACGGGCCCGCCTGGCGAGCCGTGGGTCCCGGAGTGACCTTGCCCGTCTGGCGCCGGTTCGGTTCAGCCATGAGGGTATCGTATCCAGCTCGACATGAGCATGCAAGTACTTGCATGCAAGGACAAGGGGCCACCCGTGCCGCATCAACCCGCGGGGGGGAGCGCTTGATGCCGGATTCCCGCCGGGCCGCGATGCTGGCGGCGCTGAGGTCCGTGGGCGCCGAGGGGGCCGCCCTGACAGCGGGGCCATCCCTTCAGTACTTCACGGGTTGGGATGTCCAGGCCACGGAGCACATGACGGTCTACCTGGTGTCGGAGGCCGGGGACGCCTGTGTCGTCACCGGCCTCGACTTGCCGTCCGCGGAGGCGGACCTTGGCGGCCGGGCCAAGGTCTTCGCCTACCGGCGGGGGGAGGTGGAGGCCACCTTCCGCGCCGCGCTGCAGGCGGCCGGGCTGGCGGGCCGGGCCATCGCCGTCGAGCGGCTGCGGCTACGGGCGTGCGAGGAGGATGCCCTCCGGGGCGGCGGGGCCGGCGAGCTCCTGGCGGCGGACGGTCCCCTGGCCACGTGCCGCCAGGTCAAGGACGAGGGTGAGCTGGCCCTCGCGCGGCGGGCCGCGGCCCTGGGCGAGGACGCCTTCCGTGCCGTCCTGCCCGCCATCCGGGCCGGGGTCACTGAGGATGAGGTCGCGCTGCGGCTGGAGGCGGCGATCCTCCAGCGAGGCGGGCACCTCGGGCCGAAGCGGGCGGCCGTCCTGACCGGGGCCCGCTCGGCGTACCCCCACGGGCAGCCCGGCGCCACGCCCCTGTGCGGCGGCGACCTCGTGATCATCGACTTCAGCGCCCGCGTCGGGGGCTACCTCTGCGATATCACCCGCACGCTGGCGGTCGGCGCCGTGGACCCGTCCTGGCAGCCCGTCGCCGCGGCCGTGCTGGCCGCCAACCGCGCCGGCGTGGCAGCCGTGGCACCCGGCCAGTCCTGCCGCGCGCCGGAGGAGGCGGTGCGGGGGGTGCTGCGCGAGGCGGGCCTGGAGGAGGCCTTCGTGCACGGCACGGGCCACGGGCTCGGGCTCGACCTCCACGAGGGGCCGAGCCTGTCCCGCGCCTCACGCGACACGCTGCAGCCCGGCATGGTGGTGACGGTCGAGCCCGGCGTGTACCTCCCCGGGCGCGGCGGCATCCGCTTCGAGGACAACGTGATCGTGACCGCGACCGGGGCCGAGGTGCTGACGACCCTACCACGGGAGCTGATTCAGGTGCCGGGCGACTAACCCACGGGCGCCAATCCCGACTCGCGCACGAAACCGTTGAAGGCTGCGAGGTCCGTCGCGACCACCTCGCGCAGGCGGACCAGCTGCGTTTCCACGGCCGCCAGCAGCTCGGCGGCGACCGCCTCCTGCTGGGTCGTGGGGGCGGCGTCCGCTGCGCCGATGCGGCCGGCCAGCGCGGCCAGCTTGTGATTCAGCTTGGGCGGCAGGTTGACCATGTCCTCGGAGCGCTCCTGGCGCACCTGCAGGAGCTCCTCCTCGATGGGGGCCAGGCGCTCGCCCAGCGCCTTGGCGGCGTCGGCGAGCTCCGGCGAGCGCGTCGCCCAGGCAGCGGCCTGGCGGCGGACGCGGCGGATCTGCTTGGCGGCCGTGTGGACGGCCGAAAGGCCGTCCCGCAGGCGGATCAGCGTCGCGAACTGGCGGCGAAGGTCAGCCTCGCTCGCATCGATCCGCGAATCCATGCGGATCTCCAAGGGCTGCGACTGATCGCCCAGCTCCACCGTGTACCGGCCGGGGAGCGCCAGCGGACCCGTCAGGTTGCCGCCCCAGTCCATGTCATCGGGGACGGACTCGGCATCGGGGTAGCGCAGGTTCCAGATGAAGCGGTTCAGGCCGGGCTTGCCGTCGACGTGCTCGAAGCGCTGGACAACCTCGCCGGCGCCGTCGCGGATGGTGAGGGCGACCTCGGCGGCGGCGGCGAGGTGGAACTGGACCAGCACGCCGTCCGCCGGGTTGCTGCCCGCATCCAGGTAGGTCTTCTCGCCGTCCCGCTGGGTGTACGTCAGCACCTGGGCCCCGGCGCGCTCGTAGCCATGCGTGCTCTTCTGCGGCCGGGCGCGGCCGCCGGCGCGTCGGGTGGCCGGCCGCGGGGGGAAGAGGCGGGTCTCCGCCGTCCATTGGCGGACGGGCGTCAGGTCGTCCAGGACCCAGAACGCCCGGCCGTGCGTGGCCGCGATCAGGTCGCCGTCTTTGACGGCGAGGTCGTGGATCGGTACGACGGGGAGGTTTCCCTGCAGGGGCTGCCAGGTTCCGCCGTCGTCGGGCGAGACCCACACGCCGGATTCAGTGCCGGCGTACAGCAGGCCGCGGCACTCCGGGTCGGCGCGAATCACCCGCGTGAAGGTGTCGATGCCGGCGTCGATGCGCTGCCAGGTGGCGCCGTAGTCCGCCGTCTTCAGCAGGTAGGGGCTGAAGTCGTCGTGCTTGTAGCGCGTGGCGGCGACGTAGGCGACCGCCGGGTCGTGGGGCGAGGCCTCCAGGATCGAGATCAGCGCCCAAGCGGGAAGCAGGGTCTCCGGCGGCGTGACGTTCTTCCAGGTGCGGCCGTGATCCGGAGAGACGTGCACGAGTCCGTCATCGGAACCGGCCCACAAGAGTCCGCGCGTATGCGCGGACTCCACGAAGGCGAAGATCGTGCAGTAGTACTCCGTCGAGACGTTGTCCTGCGTGATGGGGCCGCCCGATGAGCCCTGCTTGCTGACATCGTTGCGCGTGAGGTCGGGACTCGCCATCTCCCAGCTGCGGCCCTCGTCGCGGGAGCGGAAGACGTGGTTGCCGGCGGCGTAGAGCGTGCCGGGATCGTGGGGCGAGAGCAGCAGCGGCGATGTCCACTGGAAGCGGTACTTCACGTCCTTGGCGCCGTAGCCCAGGGGGTCGTCGGGCCAGACGGTGATGTCCCGCGCCTGGTGCGTGCGGTGGTCGTACCGGGTGATGAGGCCGCCGTAGCTGCCCGCGTACACGATGTCCGGGTCGTCCGGGCGGACGGCGATGTAGCCGCACTCGCCACCGCCGACGGCGTCGCACTCGGCGAAGGTGATGGCGCCGAAGTCCGACCGGCTGGGCACGGAGAGCGTCGTGTTATCCTGCTGGGCGCCGTAGATGCGGTAGGGCTGCCGCGTGTCGGTCGTCACGTGGTAGAACTGCGCCGTCGGCTGGTTGTAGATGGAGGACCAGGTCCGCCCGCCATCGAGCGAGACGCACGCCCCGCCGTCGTTGCCTGCGATCATGCGCAGGGGGTCCCTGGGATCCAGCCACAGGTCGTGGTTATCGCCGTGGGGCACCTCCACCGGCGCGAAGGTCCGCCCGCCGTCCACGAACTTCAGGAACTTCAGGTTCAACACGTACACCGTGTCGGCGTCGGACGGGTCGGCGATCACGTGCTCGTAGTACCAGGCACGGGTCACCAGCTCACGGTCCGCGCAGGTGCGCTCCCAGGTCTCGCCGCCATCGTCGGAGCGGTGGAGGCCGCCGCCGTCCTCGGCCTCGATGCACGCGTAGACGCGCCCGGCGCGGGCCGGGGAGGCGGCGATGCCCATGCGGCCGAGCACGCCCCGCGGAAGTCCCCGGTTGCGGGTGATCTCCTGCCAGGTGTCGCCGCCGTCGAGGGAGCGGAAGATGCCGCTGCCCGGGCCGCCGCTCACCAGGGTGTGCGCATACCGGCGCGCCTGCCACAGGGTCGCATAAAGGATGCGGGGATTCGTGGGATCCAGGGACAGGTCGATCGCGCCGGTGTCCACGTCCCGAAAGAGCACGCGGTCCCAGTGCCTGCCACCGTCCGTCGTGCGGTAGACGCCTCGGTCCGGATTGGGGCCGAAGGCGTGGCCCAGGGCGGCGACGTGGGCGATGTCGGGATTGGCCGGGTGGATGCGGACGCGGCCGATGTGACGGGTGTCGGCGAGGCCAAGGTGCTGCCACGTGCGGCCCGCGTCCGTGGAGCGGTAGACGCCATTCCCGTGCGTGACGTCGCCGCGGATGCAGGCTTCGCCCATGCCGGCGTAGATGACGTTGGGGTCGGACGGCGCCACGGCCAGGGCGCCCACGGACGCGGTCTTGAAGAAGCCGTCGGAGACATTCTCCCACGTGGTGCCTGCGTTGTCGGTCTTCCAGACGCCGCCCGAGCAAGCGCCGAAGTAGAAGGTGGCGGGGTGGGCGGGGTCGCCCGCCACCGCCACCACGCGGCCGCCACGGAAGGGGCCGATGGACCGCCAGCGCACGTTCATCAAGACCGTGACACCTCCGCGCATCATGGGATAGGGCGCGCCGCGCGCGCCCTATCCGACGGGGGCCAGGCCGGACTCGCGCACCAGGCCGTTCAGGGCCGCCACGTCCGTGGCGACGATCTCATCGAGGAGCCGCAGCTGGCCGTCCAGCCTGGCCGTCAGGTCAGTGAAGACGTCCCGCTGCTGCTGGGTCGGGGCGGCATCGGCCCCGCCCACGCGCCCGCCGAGCGAGGCCAGCCTGTCGTTGAGACCGGGCGGGAAGTTCAGGAAGTCGGCGTGCCGCTTCACGCGCGGCTGGTTGATGACCTCCTCGACGGGGTCGATGCGCTTTTGCAGCGCGTCCGTGGCCTCCCTCAGCGCGGGGGCGGCCGGTCCGTCACCGGCGCGCGCCACCCAGTCGGTGGCCTGCGCCTTCAGGCGGCGGGCCTTGATCACGGCCTCGTGGGCCGCGCTGATCCGGTCGCGGATCTGCAGCTGCAGGTCGAACTGGGCCTTCAGGTCCGCCTCCGAGGCGTGGACACGCGGGTCGAGGCGGATCTCGAAGGTCTGGCGCAGGGTCTGGCCGCCCACCGCCAGCTCGACGGTGTAGGTGCCAGGCAGGGCCGCCGGGCCGCTGGCGCCGCCGCCGTGCAGGATGGCGCCGGGCAGGCGGGTCGCATCGGGGTAGCGCGTGTTCCAGACGAAGCGGTTGAGGCCGGCCGCCGCCGGCACGCGCGGCTCGCCGGGGCCGTCGCCCTCCGCCGGCTTGCCCTTCGGCTCGGCGCTGGTGAAGCGGCGGATCAGGTTGCCGCGGCCATCCAGGAACGACAGGGTCACCTCGCCGTCCGGCTTGTCCTTCAGCAGGTACTGGACGGCCACGCCGCCGGCCGGGTTCTCGCCGGCGTCCAGGTACTGGCGCTCGCCGTTCCGATTCGCGTAGAGGACGACGTTGCCGCCGGCGCGGTCGAAGCCGTAGGCGTTCTTGGTGGCCTGCTCGCGGAAGCGGCCGCCGCCGAGGCGGCGGAGGTACGGACGCGGGGTGAAGAGCTGGGCGGCCGCGCCCTGACCCTGATCCCACTGCCGCAGCGGCGTGAGGTCATCCAGGACCCAGAACGAGCGTCCGTGGGTGCCGGCGATGAGGTCGCCGCTCTTCACGGCCAGGTCGTGGACTGGGACGACGGGGAGGTTGGCCCGCAGCGGCTGCCACTGCGCACCGCCGTCGAAGGAGACGTAGACGCCCGATTCCCCGCCGGCGTACAGAAGGCCCGGCCGCTCCGGATCCTCGCGGATGGCGCGTGTGATCTCGCCGTCGGGAAGGCCGGCGGTGATCAGTTGCCAGGTGGCGCCATAGTCCGAGGTCTTCAGCAGATAGGGGCGCATGTCGTCGTGCTTGTAGCGGGTTGCCGCAATGTACGCCGTGGCGGCGTCGTGCGGCGAGGCTTCGACGATGCTGATGAGCGCCCAATCCGGGAGCAGCCCGGCAGGGGGCGTGACGTGACTCCACGTGCGACCGTCGTCCTGGCTCACATGGACCAGCCCGTCGTCCGAGCCGGTCCAGAGCACCCCAGCACGGACAGAGGACTCGGCAAACGCAAAGATCGTGCAGTAGTACTCGGTCGACACGTTGTCCTGGGTGATGGGGCCGCCCGCCGAACCCAGCTTCGTGATGTCGTTCCGCGTCAGGTCCGGGCTGATCCGTTCCCAGCTCTGGCCCTCGTCGCGGCTGCGGAAGACGTGGTTGCCGGTGGCGTAGAGCACGTTGCTGTCGTGGGGCGAGAGGACGATGGGCGCCGTCCACTGGAACCGGTACTTCACGTCCTTGGCGGCGTAGCCGATGGGGTCGTCCGGCCAGACCGTGATGTCGTGGACCTCGGCGCTGCTGTGGTCGTAGCGCGTGATCAGGCCGCCGTAGCTGCCGGCGTAGACGATGTCGGGGTTGTCCTGGCGCACGGCGATGTAGCCGGACTCGCCGCCGCCGACGGGGTAGCAGTCGCCGAACGTGATGGGGCCGGCGTCGGAGCGGCTCGGTGTGCAGATCGTCGTGTTGTCCTGCTGAGCGCCGTAGATGCGGTAGGGATGCCGGCTGTCGGTCGTGACGTGGTAGAACTGCGCGGTCGGCTGGTTGTAGATCGAGGACCACGTGGCGCCGCCGTCCAGGGACACGCAGGCGCCGCCGTCGTTGCCGGTGACCATGCGCAGCGGGTTCTTCGGGTCGATCCACAGGTCGTGGTTGTCGCCGTGGGGGACGTCGACCATGGTGAAGGTCCTGCCGCCGTCGACGAACTTCAGGAACGGGATGTTGAGGACGTAGACCGTGTCGGCGTCCACAGGGTCGGCGATCACGTGCTCGTAGTACCAGGCGCGGATGACGAGCAGGCGGTCGTCGTTGGTCTTTTGCCAATGCTCGCCGCCGTCGTCGGAGCGGAAGAGGCCGCCGCCGGCCTCGGCCTCGATGCAGGCGTAGACGCGGCCGGCGCGGGCCGGGGAGGCGGCGATGCCCATGCGGCCCAGCAGGCCGGTGGCGGGCAGGCCGGGGTTGCGCGTGATCTCGTGCCAGGTGTCGCCGCCGTCGGTCGAGCGGAAGATGCCGCTGCCGGGGCCGCCGCTCACCAGGGTGTGCGCGAAGCGCTGCGCGTCCCAGAGGGTGGCGTAGAGGATGCGCGGGTTGGTGGCATCGAGGCAGAGGTCGATGGCGCCGGACTTATCGTCGCGGTGCAGGACCAGGTCCCAGTGCTTGCCGCCGTCGACGGTGCGGTAGACGCCGCGCTCGGGGTTGGGGCCGAAGGCGTGGCCGAAGGCGGCGACGTAGGCGATGTCGGGGTTGGTCGGGTGGACGCGGACCTTGCCGATGTGGCGCGTCTCGGCGAGGCCGAGGTGGCGCCAGGTGCGGCCGGCGTCGGTCGAGCGGTACACGCCGTCGCCGTGGGTCACGTTGCCGCGGATCGTGGCCTCGCCCATGCCGGCGTAGATGACGTTGGGGTCCGAGGGCGCGACGGCGAGCGCGCCGACCGAGGCCGTCTTCACGAAGCCGTCGGAGACGTTCTCCCAGGTCAGGCCCGCGTTCGTCGTCTTCCAGATGCCGCCGGAGCAGGCGCCGAAGTAGAAGGTGGCCTCGTGGACCGGGTCGCCGGCCACGGCCACCACGCGGCCGCCGCGGAACGGGCCGACGGAGCGCCAGCGGAGCTGGTCGAGAAGCTGCTGCTGGTCTGGCATGGGGCGCAACACCTCCACGGATGCTGGGCTGGGAGCCACCTGCGCGGCGCGGCTGGGGCTGCTGTTGAGCGGGCCGCGGCTCGTCGAGGCGTCGGGACGGAGGGGCGGGGGCGCTCGACGTCGCGGCAAAGGGTCTGATGGGCTCGCGCTTGCGCGCTCGTTCGGATCGGGCGACAAGAGGTGGAATTCAGTTCGGCGGGCGAAGATCCCTGCCGGAGGGGCGGCGGGCACGCGCGGGGCGGCGGCGGCAAGTGCTGGCGCGATGGGCGGCTCGGGTCCCACGCAAGACCATGAGGGGGACGGCCCGTGTCCGAGGCCCTGCTTGGGACGGACGTGCAGCGAGGCGTCGTCGAGCGGCTCGGGGACCCGGACCTGCTGCAGCGCCTGGCAGAGGCGATCGGCGCGGCGCGAGGCGCCGCTGTCCCCGTGATCCATGTGCGCGTCGCGTTCCGGGATGGCTTTCCCGAGGTCAGCCCGCGCAACCGGAGCTTCTCGGCACTGGCGTCGCAGTGTGCACTGGGCGGGTTTGCCGACTCGGAGCCCGCGACGCAGATCCATCCCGACGTGGCGCCGATGGAGGGTGACATGGTGGTCGTCAGGCGCCGGGTGAGCGCCTTCTCGGGCAGCGACCTGGGGGTGGTGCCGCGGTCGCGCGGCATCACGACCCTGGTCCGCACGGGCATCGCCACCAGCGGGGCGGTGCTGTCGACGGCGCGGGAGTCGGCTGACCACGACCACGGGCCGGTGATCCTCGGCGACGGGTGCGCGGCCGCCGACGCCGAGGTGCACCGC